>JAGMDR010000158.1 GCA_023128595.1 Planctomycetota bacterium
CTGTCCTTTGTTCGCCGCGCCCTGACCACGCAAACGATACCGCCCACAATCGCCATTATAGGTTTGGGATTGTTTCTGACGTTTTATACGATGGCTCCCACATTCGGCAAAATCAACGGTCTTTGCATTCAGCCTTATCTCTCGGACGAGATTGATTTCAAAACAGCGGGGGCCAGAGGCAGCAGCTGTATGAAGGAATTTATGCTCAGGCAAACCCGCGAAGCCGACCTCGCTCTTTTTGTGCAGATGGCCAAGATAGAGCCTCCCAGCAGCCTAATGGACCTCGGCCTGCATATAGTCGTCCCGGCCTTTATCATAAGTGAATTTCGCACCGCGTTCGAGATAGGCTGCCTTTTGTTCATCCCCTTTTTGCTGATAGATATGGTTATTGCAAGCGTTTTGCTCAGTGCCGGTATGATGCTCCTGCCCCCTGTTATGATTTCACTGCCTTTCAAGTTGATATTATTCATCCTCGTGGACGGATGGGGTTTGCTGGCCAAGAGTCTGAGCATGGGCTTCAAGTGACGTATTGAGACACCAAACGGCAAAGAAGGCGTTTGGGAACCCATTAACCTCTTTTACGGATTTGCCGGATGAACAGCAGTTTTATTCTTTATCTCGGCCGATACACACTCGAGACAGCTCTGCTTTTATCAGCGCCAATTCTAATAACCTGTATGGTGGTGGGCGTAACGGTAACGTTGTTTCAGGCGGTTACTTCCATCCGCGATATGACGCTCACCATAGTCCCAAAGCTTCTGGCGGTCGGTGCCGTCATATTGCTTTTCGGCGGGTGGACGCTGCAGGTGATGCTGAGATTTGCCACCGATATCTTTGCTCACATCCAGAACATCGGGCAGTGATTTATGGATCCGATAATCGACAAACTGCTCGGTTTCGCGATGGTCTTGACAAGGATTTCGGCATTTTTTCTGGTTCTGCCGGTTTTCGGATGGAGAAGCATTCCGGTCAGGATCAAAGTGTCGTTAACTTTGCTGATGGCGTTTTTCTTTTTTTTGACGGATCCATTTGCCATCAGTTCAAGTTCGGGCAAACAGGTCTCGGCGTTGGAGGCGATATTGCTGCTGAGTAATGAGGCCATATACGGCCTGGCTATGGGAATAATTGTGGTTTCCGTATTTGCCACCGTTAAGTTCTGCGGGCGGATCGCGGAACGGCAAATGGGATTGGCGATGGCCCAGATTCTGGACCCCATGACGGGTGAAATGGGCCAGCCACTCGCAATGCTAATGGAGATGATATTCATAATCCTGTTCCTTAGCGCGAACGGTCATCATTTGTTCCTGTTAATTATCTCACGAAGTTATGAGGCGTTTCCGGCGGGAAGCATCCCGACACTGCCGATTATGACCGAGGGAATAGTCAAAGCGGGCTCGACACTGCTGATGGGCGGCCTGAGATTGGCCGCACCGATGCTCGCGGCATTCCTGTTGTTAATGGTCGTCTTGGCCGTGTTGGCGCGTATAGCTCCAGAAACGAACATCCTGTTCGTTAGTTTACCGTTGCGGGTGGGCCTGGGATTGATGTTAGCAGCGTTGTTTATACCATTTGTCAATGGATTTGTGGCTGAATTCGCCGATTGGATGGGCAAACTGCTTCCTTTGTAAGACGTGAAAAGACTGACCGCAGAGCACGCGGAGAACGCTGACATGAGAAAATCAGAAAGAATATGTCCTCTGCGGGCTCTGCGAGCTCGTTGGTAAGAGAAACAAGGGATACGGACCGTGGCAGAGAAACCAGCAGCCGAAAGAACAGAACGCCCAACAGGAAAAGTGCTGTCCAAGGCCAGAAGTAGAGGGCAGACGCCTCAGAGCCAGGAGGTGATGTCATTCATGTCAATTCTGGTTCTGGTCGCAATGGTGGCTTTCCTGGCGTCGCCCTTGTGCCGGTGGTGCGTTGTACAATTAGAGCAGGGGATGTCGTGCGATACATCTATTTTCGCCGATAACAAGGTCTTTATAGCCTTCATGAACGCGAAGGTGACCAGTTTCATAGTGGTTATCTTTCCGATTTGTGCTGCGCTATGCGTCGGCGCGGTCGTTGGTAGTATCGTAGTCGGGGGTTTCAACTACTCACCCGGAGCTATACGCCTGGATTTCGGTGCGATAAATCCTGTAGGCGGTCTGGGCAAGCTGGTAAATATGCGTTCTATGGTTCGCCTTGTGTCATCCGTGCTGAAATTGCTTTTCGTCTCAGTCATCGCCTGGTATTACCTTCAGGACAAGCTCGAGGTCCTTGCGGCGCTTCGATGGGCCTGGTCCTTTGGGATGCTCGCTGCCATCGCGAAGATAATATTAGGGCTAATGATACGTATTTGCATTGCACTGCTGGTTTTGGGAGCTGCCGACACGGTTTTCCAGAAATGGAAATACATCCAGGACTTGAAGATGACAAAGCAACAGGTAAAGGAAGAGCGCAGGCAGACAGAGGGCGCGCCGGAGGTCAAGCACCGAATCCGGAGAATCCAGTTGGAGATGGCTATGAAGCGGATGCTCGCCGAGGTGCCCAAGGCCAGCGTCGTGCTGACCAACCCGACACACGTGGCTGTTGCGCTGCGCTATGATGCCAAGGAAACCGAAGCACCTCTACTGGTTGCCAAAGGAGCAGACCATTTGGCAGAGAAGATAAGAGAAATTGCCAGGGCTTACGGTGTGCCTGTTATCAGGAAGCCGGAGCTGGCCAGAACAATATACTCTACGGTGAAACTCGACAGCACTATACCGCAGAGTCTGTACGCGGCGGTGGCCGAGGTCTTGGCCATGATCTACCGGCTGCGGCGTAGAAGATGAGAACTCGCCGGGATTGAAAGCTGAAAGTATCCTCGCACAGGTCTCTGCACGAAACTTCTCAAATCTTACGTAATAACTCAGCCAAAAGCGCTCAATATACCGGCGGCGGCCATCTGGTTCTGGAGCAAAGCCAACACCTTCTCGAGCCGGGCAAAGCGAAGGATTAACCTGGATTCCCTCTGGACAAGGCGGTATTCTTCGAGCTCGATCTTCTCCTCCAGTTGCTCTATCTGGTCCTCTATATGCTTCTTGCTTATCGGGAACGAGCCCGTTGTTGCCTTGAGCATCCTGTCGACGTGATCTTCTATCTTGCCGGTGAAGCCCTGCTTGACGCGAACCGTAGCTGTGTAATCGTCGTCCGTGCTCAGGTCAACGCTGAGCTGAAGGCTGTTCTCCGCATAGACGGGGTCGCCGTTGGTATCGAAGGTGCTGTTGCCCGTGACAATATTTCCGCTGTAGGTTGCATCGCGGTAGGTTGATTCGCTCGAGAGCTTGATTTGCGCACTGGTTATGGCTCCGCCGCTGACCGTAACCTGAACATCATATTCACCGGCTGTCGTGTACTCGGTGTGGGCGCCGTAGAACTTGATTATGTCGCTGGTGCTGCTGCCGGTCTTGTCCGCCCCGATTACGGCCAGGACGCCCATATAGTCTTCGCCTATGGCCTCGTCAAATTCATTCATGTCCAGACTCAGCACTCCGTCCCTGTCCAGATCGAGACCAATATGGAGCGGGGTCAGAAAGGTGTCGATGTCCTGAATGAACCCGGCTGTCTGCTCGATAAGCGGCTCACGAAACTTGTAGCGGATTGTCGAGACGACATAATCGGCCATCAATACACCGGCGGTCTTGTTGACTTCATTGTAGCCGGTCTTTTCCTTGATAAACTCCACCGCAGAATTGTAGGCGATAATCATAGAATCCAGCTTGTCCTTGACCGATTGTATGTCCCTGGTCAGGGTCAGCTCCTCGCCGCCGGCATCGGTGGTATCGTGCAGATGCAGAGTCACGCCGTAAATAACGTCGTCCACCGTGTTCGAGCTTCTGCTGATCAAACCCGCGGCCCCCTTTGTCGTTTCCGTGATCGTGACGGTCAGTGTAGGAGTGAGGTTGCTGTCGTCAATCGTAATCATGCTGACGTCACCGAGCGTATTGCTGAACGTGAACGTCACATCACCATCGTCTAAACCGTTAGCACCGCCGTCTACCGTTATATCATCGGTGGCAACTGTGGACAAGAGCTCGAGCGCGGCCTGAATAACCGCAGGACTCGCGTCGAATTCAATCGCCGCAGTGGTTTGCCCTTTGTAGGTCAGGGTGTAAGTGCCGCCGCTCGGCGACTTGCTTGGGCTCGCCGTCTGCACTTCAGAAATTGCCCCACCGGAGGGATAGCCGTCCACCTGAATCTCTGAATCCTGAGCGGCCTGGCTCAGGCTAAAGTCTGAAGCGGTAAAACCTGACAGAGCTCCCGGTGTGCCACCCGCCGTTGAAACGGATATATCGAGCGGGGTCAGTGTTGTCTCACCCAAACCCGGATCGTAAGTCAAAGTGATTAAAAGACTGCTTGTCCCGTAGGTATCATCCGTCAAAACAATCTTGCCATTTTCAAGAACTGCCTTGGCAGTCCCGTCGAAAGCGTCGTTAATCTCCCCAATGAGATGTTCGAGTCTGGTGTTCTCGGTAACGCTTAGATCTACCTGAGCTATGGCAACACCGTCATGGTCGGTTCCGGTGATTTCAATAACTTCATCACCTGCGAGTGTCCCGCTGAACTGATCAAGGTCTGTAATCTTCGTGGTCAGTGTGGCGTTATCACTACCCTGCGTAAAGGGCGAGCCTGATTTCCAGACTTTGGTGCTGCTTGCATTGACTGAGATCGTATAATCCGAGCCGGCATCATTGCCGTTCAGGACCAAATGATACGCGTCGTCGTGGTACAACAGGCCGGCTGTAACGCCAGGATTATTCGCATCGTTATTGATCAGGCCAACCATGTCCTGTAGCGTTGTCGTCGCGGTGGTCGTTATGCTCGTTTCCTTGTGATTGTAGGAGTAAATGAAAGTGCCCACCCCAACATAGTCTTCGGTGTATTCCTTGCCGCTTGTATGGACCCACCGCTCAGCGGTCGCCAACTGATTGATTACAACCGTGTGATTGCCCTCGAAGGCATCGTTTGTCGCCTCGGCGGTAAGGTAATCAGTGTCGCTCGAAGAAACCGCATAAGCGCGGAGTGCATCAGCGTCGGAAAGGGCACGAACGGAGCTTCTTAAGTTACTCAGTTTGCTCTCTAAGGTGCTCAGGGCCTCCTGTCTCTCTTCCCAAAGGGTCTTGCGCCGTTCGTACGTATTGAGTGTACGGCGTTGAAGAGCCATTAGCTGCTGCACGAGCTGTCCTGTATCAATCCCTGACTGCAGTCCCGGAAGACGTATTGAAGGCATTTTGCCCGCCTTTCTCTCAAACCTCAAGATTCAAGTCTAATAGACCACTACGTTTTATTATCGGTTAAGGACTCTTTTACTTAACTACTTAGCATATATTCGCTTACAACATTTACACCGTTCAACAGTCAACTTGCGCTGCCGGCCCTTTTCAGGTCCTATAGCGTCTCGACAGATCCAACAGCCTTGTTCGGCTCGGTCATCTGCAGCAGTTTCTGTTTGTAATAATCTCCGTAGCGTTTGAAATACTCGCCATATTGCACCATACCACCCTCGGCGTGTTTGTAGAAGGTCCTCATCAGGTATTCACAGTACTGCCGTTCTTTCAGGGCGGCATCATCAATACCTGCAATTTGCGGACATAAGACCTCCGGCGGATAAATCGAAACCATTTCATTAAGCACCCTCGCCATTATTTCATTTCTCACCCTGAAATTGTGCGAGCTGCTACTCGGTAGCCTCCTGTAGAAATACGTCAAATGGTCGTCAACCCGCATGAATCTTATCCTCAATGCGTTTCTGCACAGGAACACAAAGTCCTCAACGGAATCCACATCATCGTACCCCCCCACCTTATCAAAAAGAGACCTTCTTTTTAGACTCCCCGGATTTGGAATCGGGCCATATCCCATCTCGAAAAGAAACGCAACAAGTGTGCTGTTGTCCGAGAAGTCCGGATAGCTCCACTGTTCGCCCGTGGGATTGCCGGTCTCGTCCACAGGTGCAAGCCTGCCCGGGTAGAAATAATCGACTTCCGGGTGTCGCTGCGCAGAAGCAACCATTTTCTCGATATAGGTCGCCTCGATGAAATCATCCGAATCAACACACAAAAGATACTCACCGGCCGCCTGTGCAATCGCCCGGTTTCTCGCTGAGGCGCCATTCCTGTGCGGCGTATGGACATATCGAATCCTGCTATCCGAATAGGATGCAATTAGCTGCGCGGTCGCGTCGGTGCTGCCGTCATCGACTATGAGCAGCTCAAAATTCCGATACGTTTGAGCCAGCACTGAATCAATGGCCTGCCTGATAAACTTCTCTGCGTTGTACGTAACCATTTTAACAGTAACCAACGGCTTGCTGCCCCTGCACCCAGGGCCGCTGGCGGGGGGGCCGGGCCCGGCAGCCTTGTGTCTTCCGATAAGAGCAAAGAGCTTGTCGAATTGCACGTCCACGTTGGCTGCAAGCCAAAGGACAGGGTCCTCAAGCCCCCACCCCCCTGCGCCTTCCGGCCAATTCACATCCGTCAGCATCCCATTCTCGCACAGCTTTGTAAGTATGATAAAATACTGCTCAACATCCTCATATTTCTTCCTCGCTTCTGCGACCGCTCGCCGGAACAACTGATCGAAGCTCTGATTGCCTTGCTCGACCGAAACACTGCACCTTCTCTTCAGGGCGTTTACCCTCGCTTTGACCCTGGACATTATGCCGACATTGATCTTGTTGGGCGAACGGGACAGCGAGTCAGGCGCCTCCCGGTGGAGATACAGACAGTCGTCCACAAACTTCAAGTGAGCCACTTCCTCCATCTTATAGACAATATCAATATCCTCAGCATACAATATATTCTCGTCGTATCCGGCGGTCTTGAGATAGTCCCGTATCTTGAAGGTCTTGAAATGGCTGACTACGTTCGCATCAAGGCTGGTCCCGCCCGGAGGTATCTCGCGGCAGAACCCGATTTTCCTCTGTGTAAGACCCTCGCCGCAGAACACGAACTGTGAGTAGATAAGCCCGCAATCCGGAAGCTCAACGTGCTTTATGTACATCGTCTCGACAGCACGCGGCGCCAGGCAGTCGTCACTGTCCAGAACACCGAAGTATTCCGAGCGGACACTCGCAATGCCGGTCTTCAAAGCGGCCGTGTAGCCGAGATTGACATCGTGCCGAATCAGTTTTATGCGCCCGTCACCCAGATATTGTTCGATCACCGCCAAAGAGTTATCCGTCGAGCAGTCCTCGACAATAATCAGCTCCCAGTCCTCGAACGTCTGGTTTACGACCGATTCTATGGCCTGGGCTATGTACCGGGCGTTGTTGTAGTTGGCCATTATGACAGAGAATTTCGGCTTCAAATCCTGCTGTCCGTAATGCCCTCCGTTAGGCTCAACGTAAGTGGTCACTGTCTCGGCGGCTGCCTGGCCGGAATCCATGAAATGCAATTCAACCTCCTGGTGGCACGAATTGGGAACAAAACCCGAATACCTTTCGACATCAATCCTGCCTCCCTCTTCAAATATCTGCGCCAGTTTGTCCACAGAGTAATTATGGTTACCACCGACGCGATTGTCCCAGACCGTCTGGACCACATTGACCGGAGCACAAAAGGTGACAGAACTCTCAAAGCAGAGCAGGCAGTTTCCGGCCCGCTGGTACAGATGGGAATTGGCCGCCATTGCCCATTCGAGGGTATTGGGATTGCTGAATTCGACTTTCCTGAGCATCTCCAGAATGTCAGCAGCGCGGTATATCGAACTTGAGACTTCGAGTGGGTAGCCAAAATCGTGCTCGGCCAGCGTCCAGTCGTACTTCAATATCCCGTCATCGACCTGCCGGAACGCCGGCACCTGCTGGCCGGCATCGTGGGCATAGCAGTACGTTGTATTGCTGCCCACTCTCAGCGAAAATCCGACTGCATCATCGTTGCCTCGCAGGCTTTTGACAATATCAGCAAGGTAGAAATCTCTCACGAACAAATTGTCGTCAACAAGAAACAGCACATACTCAAACCCGCCAACAACAGCCAGCACCTGCTCCTTGAAATCAACCTCCTCGATAAAGGACACGTCGCGGAACTTCTCTTTGAGCTTTTCGTACTGCCGCCGGCAAAATTGATTTGACGCCTTGTACAATACGCATAATTCTATTTGGCTGTGGTCCCGACAATGCAGAAAGAAAGACTCGATCGCAGCCTGAAGCTGCATTGCCCGGTCCTTGCTGAATACTTCCACACAAAGGAACATTCAATAATTCTCCACGGCTTCAAATGCCCTGATTATGTTTAGCAATCTGTTCACGTAAGTATGGTGGCTCTTGACTATTTCCTGCTGCTCGTAAATCATATCTCTATATCTGCTCAACGGTAAGCTGAGCGTATTGTCGATTAGCTCTTCGATACTTTGGCCCTTAACAGTGCAATCGTTAAATATATCATCGAACTTTCTGACATTTGAGACGCCCAGTTGACCGTATGAAATATTCTTCCACATCCGGCAGGGAAGATAGTTGTTTTCCACCTGCCAGCGGCCGGCAATTGTCGGGGCAATAAGCGAATGGCGAACATACTTGATATTCAGCGAACCTGAAATGCCCTGTAAGTGAATGAATCTTATATTCCTTTTTTCGAGGACATCCTTCAGCATTTCGATTTCGTTGACATTGCCCCGATCCAGACGATCATTCCATATACTGCCGACCCAAAAGACAATGTTGCCTACGGGTTCGAGTATCGGCTCTTCAAATTCATCCGCGAGCAAATCTGTTGCCCAGGGTTGAAACAGAATGCGGTTCTTACCGTCGAAAAACGTTACCTGGTCCCACATTTGGCCGGCCTGCGCAGCCGAATTCATATATGTCTGAAGTCTGATGTTGCGCGATGGGTCAATTCTTCGATGAATATCATCCGAACAATTGTGCAGACAATAATACACGTTGTCCCTGATGGGCAGGTGCGAGCTGGAAACATCAACAGAGATGACCAGGTCATTGCTTTCTACTATATCTTCGTTCTCCCTGCGGTCATCCACCAGAACGACACTTGCGCCCAGCTTCTCTAACGTACGGAAGAAGTGATGGTGAATGTAAGCATGAGTATGTTCCTGGGTTTTGAGCCCCCATACAACTACCTTGTTGAATTTCTCAATCTTTCTGCGCAGTTGCGTTTCAGAACGCTCGCAGTGGGATTTCGTCGAAGTCCGTCTCACAGTCGTCTCTGTAGTTGCCTGATTCCTCGCGTTTAGCCCCCCCCAAGCATCGGAATAGACCGGCCCCTCGTCATAAGGCTCCTCAAGGCCGGGCCTTATGGAATAGCCGTTAACAGTACTGATAGAGCCGTTTTTTGTCGAACAGAGCACAGGAGCGGGCGAGCACTGCTCTCGGCGGGCCGCCCGAATCAACAGGTCCGGCCCCGGCTCAAAATCCGGTGCTAACCTGACCACCGCTGTCGCCGCCTTCTCCGCCAAAGCACCATCTCGGCACTTATAGGCCGCTCTGGCTAAGTACCACAACACCTGCTCGTGATCACAAAATGATCTAACAGCCTGCATAAGTTCCTGCTCAGCTTCGGCAAACAGGCCCCGCTGAAAACACGCAAGCCCGTGCCAGAAACTCTCGATACTCGAATCAATTCTCTCCAAATCGGCGGGCACATTAAATGCCTCGGAAAAGTCATCCTGCCACAGCAAACGCCCCGGCCTCGGGATCTCAGCGCCAACAAAATGGCTCCAGCGACGCCGGCACAGCTCAATGTCACGACCGCTGGCGTCGGCGTTGGCCTGTTTCTGCACGTCAAGCAGATTATTGTGAGTAACAAAACATCCTGGCAGCGGGATAAACTGCCTGCCGTTTTCGTACAGCTTGTAGCAAAAATCTGTATCGGCGCAATAGAACCTGTACGCCTCGTCAAAGCCGCCGACCTGCCTGAAACTCTCCAGTCTGAGCAAACCATAGTTCATCAACAGTTTGTTCCCGTGCGTAAAATCGATACCGTACTTAGCCCAATCCTCTCTCGTTGGGTGTATGTTCTTATAGAAAAAGATGCCCCCTGCCGCCTCATCTCTCTGCTTTTCGAGCAGCTCTACCGCCCGAGCGAGCGCGCCCGGGCTAAATACGATGTCATCGCTGGCGTACATCGCCCATTTGCCGCGGGCCTTTGAAAAGCCAAAATTATACAACTGCGGCCACGAGTGCCTGCCCACCCCAAGCCATTGCGACTCACTGTAGATCTCTCTTACGTTATGCTTGCCCAGCACATCCAAGGTATTATCAGACGAGCCCCCTTCGACAACAATTATCTCATAAGCTACACCACCGGCGGCCTCTCTGAGACTGCCAAGCATCTGGTCCAGCAGCCCCGCCCGGTCCTTCGTGCAAAGTACAATACTGACATCACACTCTGCCTCTTGACCGTGTCCGCTGCGCACCATCGAATCAGCTTCGTGGATGGAAACATCCTCACTGCTCCCTGAAGTCTCAAAAGAATGCTGTGGGATCGCGGGTTCTCTGTTTTTATATGTTATCTGCTGCGACTGCTTCTCGAGGAACTCCAGGGCAGAAGGAAAAATGATTCCAACCGACATCTGGCTCGTATCTTCTATGCCCCTTTCTCTGAGATACCGATGGTGATGAGTTGCAAACGTTCTTCCCAGCGAAGCCCAGAGGCTCTCCGGGTTTGAAACCAGGTCCCTGTCGAATCGTCGGCGCAAATATCCAAAGAACCTCTTGGCCAAGAAAAGCCACTTCTCCTTTTCCCATTCACACGTGTGCCTGATATGATATGCGAACGGCGAAACAAGTCTCTTTGTTTGAAAGCCCTCCACAGCCGGAATTAACGGCGCCCAATAGTCCCACCACGGCATCCCTATACAGAATTCGGACTCCGGATAACAGGATATCAGTGACCTATCGAAAAAGAAGAAATCAAATCCATCCTGATAGACTTCGCCCTCCGGATGGTCTAAAGAATCAACATCGGTTCTCGACCCATAAATAAGGCAGTTTTCCGCCTCGCTTTTAATAAAGGAAATAATACCTTCGTCTGCAACTAAATGAATATCCGAATTCACAATCCCACAAATCCTGTATCCGCTTTCCCTAAAATACTCGAGGAACTCATCAAAATATATAAGAGGCTTGCCGAACGCCTCCCTTGCGTCCCGCTGGGGCCGAACAAATCTGACTTCCGGGAAAAACTCTCGAAGGGACTCTATCTCCTCGGCGCAATTTATCGAAACAACGTCGAAGCCGAGTTTGATCCAGCTTTCAATCGCTTCAATCTGAGCCTCAATCCTTCTGGGAGCTATGCTCGTGGCAATTGTCAGGCGCGCGTCTCTGCCTGTCTCAACATCAGACCGGCACGTGGCATCCTGTAATCTCTCTGGCCCTTGTACGTAAATATCCGGACTATTTTCACGCCCGGATATGGCAGTCCTACGGCCCTCGACTGCAATGATCTCAACAGCACTGACATCCAGGAACTTGTCACAGGACTGCCACGCGGGTCTTGAGGATTGCGGCTTCCACAATGAGCTGCCCTGCACAAACAGGCGCGTCTTCGGCGAAGATTTCTCAAGAGTCTGCCGAAGAGCTTCGGCGATAACTTCCGGTGCAACATCCTTGACACAATGAGGAGCCTCATATCGACAACCCCAATTGCATCCATAACACTCCAGAGGCAAACAGACAACAGAAGTTAGCGGCGAATAAGGCATAAAACGCCCGAAATGTCCGCCGCCTAACAGGATAACGTTGGGTCTTCCAACAGCGCAGGTAATATGTGCCAGGGCCGTCTCCGCTCCGATGGCAAGTCTGCACCGTTTCAATACCGCGGCGGACTCTCGGATACTCGTTCCGGCGCTTAGGTTTACCGTCCTGACTCCAGCCGCATCCAAGTTTCTCTGATTAATGTCTCGATCTTGCTCCGTGCCAAGTGCGATTACCTCAAGCTGATTCGCCTTGCAAAACTCAGACAGCGCTTCGCCATATCTCTCATACACGCGACCGCCATATTGTGCACCGGCAAACAGAACGATTGTCTTACTCGGATTGAGTCCATTTTCTCGAAATAGCCTGTCGGCAAATTCCTCATTTTCCTGTGTCGTCCAGACCATCGGGCGTAAGTCCTGTACCTCAATACCCAATCCTATGAGAAAATCTTTGTGTCGCTTAAGCTCCGGTTCATGCTCACCGCAGCTTGGCAGCAGGTTGGTGTAGAATTGATTGTGCATGTTTCTGAGCTCGGCTGGAATGTTGCACAGATTTCCTTCGAGTGCAACACGCTGCTCGGCCCCGCACTTTATCGCAAACCAATCCGTCAGGGCCTCACGGGAATATACCGAATTCAACGACACATCCGGTTTCAACGCCCTGAGCCGCTCTACAACCTCTTCTCGGTAGCGCTCGTCCAGGAGGGCCCGTTGCCTGTCAAAGACTACGATGTCATCAACATAGGGACAGGCCTCGTATAGCTCGGCGATATGCTCCTGACAGACAACGCTTATCCCGGCGTCTTCGTACTTTTGTCGGATGTACGGCAGCATCGACGAAGAAAGCACCGCATCGCCTATCGAATCCGTCCTGACCCAGAGTATGTTTCTAATATCGGTTCTCATTTCGTATTTAACAGCTTACTGCACTTACGCCAGCGGCTGTAGCTCGGGTGCAACGCGTATGTCATTAGTCTCAATGTCCATTTTCCTTTCATCGCTGGTGTTGTAATTAAGTAGTGGCGCATCAATCAGAATCGACTTGTTGAATGTCTTCAGGACGTTCAGACAGAATTCTCTATCCTCCACTCCCTGGACTAAGCCGGCCCATGCAACCTTCTGCAGAACCTCGCGCCTGATACACAGCGCCCCGGCGTGGGTCCTCATGAACCCGGCGCCAAACGCCTTTGGCATCGGACCCTGCACAAAGTACTTCTCATAAAGTTCCTGCGACGGAGCTGTCTGAATATTATCGTAAACAATTTCCCCCGCTTCGCCTTCACTGAAGGTTGTATATGAATGGCACAGGTGCACAATGTCGTGCTCCTTGAAGAAGCTCTTGACAATCTCAAGCCTTTGCGGATGCTGGGTATCATCGGCGTCATGATATAAAATCACATCTCCGTTCAGACTTTCCGTCAAACGCTCTCGTGCGCTGGCGGCATCAAGCCGTTGTTCGCACCATTTTATCTCCAGCGCAAAGATATCTTTGAACTTCTCGTACAGTCTGTTGAGCCGGTCCAACTGCTCTTGCCCCTCTACAGGAGAAACAACGATTACCACTTCGTCGGGAACCTCCGTCCCACGGGCTATCTTAGACAACGCATTATCAAGATATCTGACATGATGCCGGGCACACAGAATGGCTACCGAAGTTCTCAAGGAATTCGACACCACGTAACAGCTCGAAGTCGATTCGGTTTGCTGCAAAACTGCACGGCACTGCTCATCCAAAGGACAGAGTTTCATCACCCGTTTCGCAATTCCACGGGCCTTGTCGGATTGTCCTTTGTCGGCGTAATAAGCGGCAAGCTCACACATAGCGGTCATACAGGAAGGCTCAACAACAAGCACCCGCTGCCAGAGCTGCGCGGCCTCATCATTCCTCTGAAGCGATTTCAAACGGTCGGCTCCCCGAAGCAACGCCCCCAAATCGCTGCGCCAACGATCTGTATAGGAATCGAAATTGACCGTAACCTGCCACGCAACCCTGTCTTGCTCAGCCCGCACCTGCTGTGATTTGCTAATGACGTGCTCAATCCCTCTTCGCATATTCTCCTCGAAAGTCTGTTGCGAATAGTCGCGCAATGCCGCCTGCCTGGTCTTTATCGAATGCTCATAATGCCACTGCGCGGGCTTCGCCATAACCTCACGCACAACCCGAACAATCTGGTCAATAGAATCGTCCTGCAGCATTATCCCGAAATCGTCCACATCTATGTTCGCCTCACGATTGACAATCGGAATCAGCCCCTGGTTCATACACTCAACCACACCACCGGGAGAACCCTCCGCACACGATACAAATATCGTACTGTTGCACAGGGTCATAAGCTCGTAAAAACGAGGCGACCTGAGTTCGACCCAGCTCACAAAATGAATATTCGAATGTTTGGGTAATGCCTCTTTGTACACCTCCGCAAAACCCGGCTCCACCGGTCCGGCACACCACAGTTCCGCATCCAACTGCATAAAGGCCTCAACCAGCAAACCAAGACCCTTGTGAATATTGCCTCCGGAGCCAAAGTAAAGGAAATGCCTGCGCCCGGCATCAAAGTCTTTGGCCGCAGCGTCATAATGGTCATCCCCATAGCACGCGTTGTTAAGGTTGAAGCAAACGGGGGACTGCCTGTAGCTGGCCGCAGCATTTTTATTGCCGAGACATATAATCCCATCGGCATCGTGAACCGCAAATTCTTCACTAAATTCTATCCGTCGGTCGTATGGCAGCCGCACACCACGACGCTCTTCAAGTCTATCAAATCTCTCCGCCTCCTGGCGATTGAACTGTCGCCAGTATATCCCCGTTGCAAAATAAATCTTTATAGCATCACGGACAACATTTCTGCTGAGATATTCCCAGTTAGCTCCTGCGTGTCCTATGAAAAGGTCGTAAGTCTTATCACTTTCAAAGTCCATGCAGTTCCAGTCTATCAAATCTACAACGTAGCCCATCTCAACCAGAACCTTAACCATACTGCGGGCTATACCGGCATTGCTGAACATAAACGGCTGGTATTGAGGCCCCATCCTGAGCGGCGCCGTAATGTAAGAAACCAGCGCATTTTTCTTGGCAGCCTTTAGCACAGGCTGACAGGGCCGGTTCGTTCCAGGACCCGCCGAAACTTTTCTTCCAAAACCGGCAATAAAATTCGACATCACATCAGGGTGCGTACCTGTGAACGGCTGTGTATGCGAATGCTCATCACCCAACCATACCGGATATGTCCTTTCTATCCGCTCACGGTTCTGCGGATTCCACTTCAGGAAACATTCTTTGTACCATGCTTGGCGGTCGAACCCCCAGAAGTCCCCTTTCTTGTCCATCCTGCCGTAGTAATCGTTCTTCTGCTTGACCTGACTGTCCAACACATAATTGTAATGATATAGGATCACCCCCATTTCTCTCGTTGCCGTCCCACCCCAAAGATGCATTTGCTCGGTAGTCCTGTTACAGCCAGGCCAGACCATTGTGGGCGGCCGGTGAGATATGAATACGGCCCCTGGAACAAACTTGAACAGCCTTCTGAAGTGATTTGAAAATTCGAAGAACTTCGATGAATAGACTATATGATCCGGCCCCTTCCAGAAACTGTTCGGGATGAAATTCACCTGCGTAATAGACGGATCGCTCTTGACGATTCCCTTGATCCTGTCGAGGTCGTTACGCTTGTATACCTCGTCGGAGTCTATGAGCCAGACGTAATCTCCCGAGACGTGTTTTAGCGCCTCGTTCTGCATTTCGCATTTTTCGGGCCATCGACCTTGGATCAAGGTGATTTTGTTTTCGGGATCGGGGAAAGACTTGATGAACTCGACGGTGCCGTCTTTGCTGCCGCCATCGGGATTGGCGGCGAACAGACAATTTTCGACGGCGCCCTCGACGATGATAATCTCGTGAGCAAAGTCGTAAACGGATTTCAGGCTGTACTCGATGAAGGGCATTGCGTTCAAGGCGATCATAACAAATGAAAACTTGTTCGGAGTTTTCTGCGCCAAGTTCTGAAGGCCATTCAAGCCGTCATTAATCCTTCTGAGATTCTCCTGGTGCAAGACAACCTTTATTTGCGTAATCTGAGATCGAGGCATAGTGGGAACTGTGAATTCAGCGCCGCACTTGTTCAAGAATTCCCAAACAGCATGTCCCTTTTGCGCCGCCGTTCCTGCATCTATTCGCGAACCATCAAGGACAATCCCTGCGTCGTCAATGAGAATAACGCCTCCGGTCAACATCATCGGGATCAACAGTTTGAATTCCTCAAAAATCACATCCTTGTCGTTCACGGAGTCGAGAAAAGCCATGTGAAATCGGCGGTTCTTCATACTTTTGAGGTGAGTAACAGAATCCGACAGTATCCACTCGACGTTCGAGGCATTTCGGCACACCTGCTTGCTGACCATTATCGAATAGGGGCTTATGTCAATTGTAATAATGCGGCCCGCTTCGCCCAACACTTCTGATATATATCGGGTGCTCTGGCCGGATTCATGGTAGAAGCGGATTGTCCCCGTTTCAATAACCTCGATGTGGTCGCTGGGAAACTTCTGTTTTACTTCATTTGCGGCATCGATAACATTCTGCATGTCAACGGGCTTTTGATACAATCGGCCGTAGAGGTCATAGTTTCGCACATAATCCATCATCACTTCCGGGTGTATGCCGTCGAACAATTCCGTATGCGAATTCTTATCCTCAATCCAGACCGGATAGTAGCTTTCGACTTCCTCCCTGTTCGCGTGCATCCATTTTCTGAAGCACTCGTTGCGCCACTGAATCAGATCAATTCCACGTTCACGATTCAATCCAAGCCTCAGGCACTTCTCAATCCACAAGTCGAGCTGAGCATGAGAAACAAAAGTGTAGTTGAAAATCACAACTCCATTGCGTCTCATTTCGCAGGCATCCAACCGATTCACCGGGATGGCGCCGGCCGATGAATTCGACTCGGGAATTCTCAGAGACGATTCTCGGTCAAAAGTCGCCCCTTTGAAATACTTGAACACTCGCGGACAGTGATTGCGCTTGCTGTGAAGATCATCGGACACAATGACATAATCGAGTACTTTCCAGAACATTTCAGCAATAAAATCAATTTGCGTGACGGAATCATCCGCAGCAAGAATCTGCCTCACTCTTGTCAGATCCTGTCTCCTGTAAACTTCGACAGGATCTATAAGCCAAACATAATCTCCAGTGACATATTTGAGGGCCTCGTTCTGCATTTCGCACTTTTCAGGCCATCGGCCCTGGACCAGCCTGATTTTCTCTTGCGGATCAGGGAAAGACTTTATGAATTCGACCGTCCCGTCGGTGCTGCTTCCGTCGGGATTGGCGGCGAACATACAATTCTCGACGGCGCCCTCGACAATGATTATCTCGTGAGCAAAGTCATAGACAGATTTAAGGCTGTATTCAATGAACGGCATCCCGTTTAGCACAATCATAACAAATGAGAACTTTGGTTCCCGCTCTTGTGCACTTGGCGAGACTCTTGGGCTAATGCTCGAGTCTAATCCGTTACCATCAATGGATACGTTTTCGTTGTTCAACTCAATTCCTTTTCCAATTCGTCCAAAGAAATCGCATTTCCTTCTGCAATACTGTCAGCCTATCAGACTCTGCCGGTATTCATTAGCGGCTTGATCTATTCGCTCAAGCAGGCCAGCGGCGCCGCGATTGTCCGGCTGCAGCGAAAGTTCCACCTGGCAGGCTCGTTTTGCCGAGAATATATCCCCCAACTGAGCATAAGCGGCAGCCAACGCATAATACAGATTAGGCAGTGTCGTACAATTCATCGCCGCCCTTTCGAGATGTTTTACGGCCTCTGAACCATTGCCGTCATTTAGATATTGAAAACCCTTCCTGAAGAATTCCTCGGCTGCCGACCTGTTTTCCGTCTCCAGAGAATTCAATAACAACTTCGCAACGTTCTTTGCCGAACCTAATATCAATTCCCTCCTGGCAACAGGCAGCAACCTTGACAGACAATCAGGGTCCACCTGCAATCTCAGAGCCTCGAACTGCTCTTTCACAATATCCGGCGCCTGCTGATAGGCACTTTCAATACATTTAAGAGCCGCTGAGAAGTTATTCTCTTTAAGAAATTCGCTTATGGGTCTAAGTGCAATACCGTTCGGCGTTAACTCCCAGGCGGCATGAGATGTATATGCAAGAGAGGTATCGTTGCCGGTCAAGTCCAAATTTCGTTGTAATTCAATATTAAAACTTGCCCCTTCTTTGCCCCCCGATATATGCGAATGGCCGTGGTTCTGATGGATGATTGTCACCTTGTTGCTCGCATCGACGACCGGCTGACCGGCCAACAAGGGCTCTCGAACGAGCCAGTTGTCCCACATACCTCGCCCCAACGCCAGTGGAGGAATCGCAGGCCACAAGCCTTTTTTGAAAGCAAAATAGTCGATACCCGTCGGAGCATGATAAATACCTTCCCGCCTGACCCGCTCAATTAACCTCTGCTCCCAGTCCTCGGCGTAGAAGTCAATCTCTTCCGACATATCAAGATCCCACCGCCGACCGACCATCAAGAACTGACCAAACCGCCGGGCGACACTTTCAAGCGCTTCGGCAAAATCATCCATAAGGATTATGTCGGAATTGACATATACACAGATTTCATTTGACGCCGCGGCCTGCGCCTTTAGAAATAAGTCGTCAAGTAAGGGCGTCCCGAACTCATTGCGCTGTACGCTTGGAATATGTTTGAAACCATATCTGAGGGCGAAGTCAGCCACCCCATCGTCATCTCCCAGGAGAATAATCTCAGGGCGAGGTCTCAACTGCATCCAGCTTCCTACCGCATTTCTTTGAATAGCAGCAAAAGCACCCGTAAAGCACTTGGGCATTGCAAAAATGGTCAAACCTTTAAGCTGTCGTTGCTGAGCCTGTTTTGAAATATGCCCTTGTTCTTTGGCTATGTACTTCTTGATATCTTTATACAGAATTTGCGCATTAGGATGAGCACACTTGCCGTTGACCTCCGACTCCAGCGCTTTCACGGCTAAATCAAATCGCCCAAGCCTTACAAGGCATATACCTATCGCACATAATGCTCCACTGATGTTCGATGTAAGACCAATCGCTCGATTGAAACAGTCCAAGGCTTCCTGCACACGGCCCACCGCAAAGAATTCAATCCCACGCCGACACAGAGCTGCTGCCTCTTGACCGGCTGAAACATCTTTCTCTTCGTAAACACTGATTTGGTCCACCGGATTGTGATGTAAGTTTCCCGTAAGTCTATTGAATGCCTCTAAACTGAAATCCGTACCGGCTGCGTTTCCAGGACTCGCCGGGCACTCAAACATCACCACCTTATTGCCAGGCTCGAAAATCAGGTCGATCTTATTGCGATTCACCCACTCCATCAGTGGGGCTACTTCAGGAAAACCTATAAAAAAGCCCCCTTTCCAGTAAGGCGCGTAATAACCATCGAAGCATCCAAGAGAATCGACCTCGTTGGCAGCAACTTCTTTAAGAAACTTTGAAACACTACCATCCGACACCGGCTCATTGCGATACCATAAGTCATCTACTGCTACTACACTACCTCGCGGCAATGCTGATAGGGCATTTTTCAGAATATGTGCCATAATGGGAGCGATTGGTGTATCATGCACATCAACATAAAGTATGACTCTGTCTTCTTTAGACCAGAGCCGGCTGAAGTCTGTTTTCAAGATATCCTGCTCGAGCAATTTTACCTTCGACAATTCAAGAGGAACAACCGCACAGCTATCCAAAAGCGGCTTGAACGAAAGGTCAACGGCAATAATTTCCGCATCAATTTGCGCATTGTTTTTTGCCAAAAGCCATGCTCGCAGCGAAAGACCGGAGAGAGTTCCTAACTCGACAATTTTGTCGGGCTTATGGCAGTAAACAAGATTAACTAATGCGCTCAGCGATTTGACGCTCTGGTCACGGTAATAAAGACGCTTTTGAGACGATGCAAGTTGTTCAATCCATTCTCCAACTTCGTTCACAGAGTCAATTTCGTTACTCGTGCAGAATGTTTCTAATGTCGGAGACAGTTTACGTGGGGCTATATCAACGCACCTGCGTATGTCGGCCGGCTCAGAGTTTCTCCGGGGCGATGTTTTGATATTCGCCGTCCCAAAAGTTGGTTTTACGACAGGCGCCACCTTTGGCATATAGAAATACCTATCTTCGTGGCCGACCATTGTATGCTTGTACCCCAATGACGCGAGCAACTTTGTTATTTCCTCCGGGCGGTATCCGAACTGTTTGGTATTTGGTTCCCAATATTCAAGAAGAATGTTGGGATGGCACCTTCTTATCAACTCTTGAGCGCCTTTCAAGACCAGAAGCTCACACCCTTCGGTGTCAATCTTGACCAGATCCACTCTATCTAACCCATAGTCTTTGAGAAAATCATCAACCGTGCTAACGGGAACTTCACATTCCACCCAGTTTTCAAATCTCAGAGGGCTCCCTATACAAGCTAAGCCGTCATTCTTTCCGGAGCTGGGAACCTTCAACACCGCCGTGCCCTTTTTGTCGGCCAAAGCAAGCTGGAATGTCTTGACTCTGCCCTCAAGATTGTTGAGAGCTATGTTTCTTTGCAGAATGTCATAGTTTGATGGAGCTGGTTCGAAGGCAAAGCAGCGTATATGTTGATTTATCGCGGCAATCAGGGAAAAAACACCATCGTTGGCCCCAATATCCAAAACCACCGGATTTTCATACCCTAACGTTAGTTTGTAGAAGAACCTCTCAAGGTCACTGGTAAGTTTGGCCGGTATCCCATCGCGATAACGACCGTGCCAGCAATGACCCGGGCCAGTGGCTCTTTCGTCAATTTCTAATTTGAAATCATCAAACAGATACGCCTGCATACCCTTTAACCTTCAGTCCTTTGCCCATCGGCACGTATTCGGCCTTTTGACCGAGCCGAGCCGGGGCCAATATCCGCCAGCAATCGATAATCTTAACCGGACCGCCGCTGATATAGCTTTCATCGATTTGCTTGAACTCATCCGCCGGCGTTGTAATCACGCAGACCGACGAGCTTGAGATACAGTCTTTTGCCGAATCGGCATATCGGATTCTCTCGCCAAAGACCTCTCTGGTGCTGTCCATCGCAAACCGGTCATAAACCGTAATGTCCACACCGTTTTTCAACAGCTCGTCAATGAGCCTTATCGCCGGTGACTCCACTATCACCGGCGTCTCAGGCTTAAATGCCAGCCCCAGAATCGAGACCGTCTTATCATTTGCCGATGAGATTTGATTGAGAACAAAGTCCGCCAGATGCCGGTTATGCTGTTGGTTCACCTCTGCCGAGGCCTCAATCAGCTCGGCATTGCAGCCGCACTGTCTGGCAAACCTCGCAAAAGCCGCCGTATCTCTTGGAAAACACGTTCCTCCATAGCTCAATCCGCCCCGAAAATAGAAAGGCGAAATCCTTTTGTCCAAACCCAGCGTGCTTGTGATAACATCCACATCTGCACCGGCCGTCCCTTCACACATTTGCGAGACGGTGTTGGCAAATCCTATCTTCATGGTTATGTACGCATTGAGGCTGACCTTGATGATTTCCGCATTGATAATCGATGTTCGTACAATAGCCGGAGTATTCTCGCACATACGCTGATAGACGGATGCAACCCGCTGCCCGGCCGAAGAGTCACTTTCTCCAATCAAAACAAAGTCAGGATTGGAGAAATCATGGATCACCCTGCCCAATGCAACAAAATCCGGATTATAGCACACCTGAAAATCATCATTGAGCCTCCTGCCGGAATGCTCTTCAAGCAAAAGAATGAATGTTACATCCGTCGAACCGGGTATTACGGTACTGCTGACAACAAAAACATGATTTGACTTTCCACTTTCACCGAAAGCCCCTGCCAAAGATTTCAGGGCCGATTCCACGTACCTGTTCGAGAAGCTTCCGTCGGGCTCGCTTGGAGTTGACACCAAAACAAAAGTGACATCCGTCCTGTCAATGGCCTCCTTATGACTCCCCGTCGCCCGCAGCCTTGTGCCGCCTAATTTGGATATCAGCTTCTGCAGACCCGGCTCAACTATCGGCGAAACTCCGCTGTTGATCGAGTCAACAACCTCCTTGTTAATATCAACCCCTATTGTCTCGAAACCTCTTTCCGCAAAGCAGGTAGCCAGACACAAACCGAGCTTCCCAAGTCCAACAACAGATATGGAATCTCTCATTTGAAAGCACCTCAATCTCAAATCTCGATATGTCCCACCCAACCGGGATGGGGTTTGAAATCAAAGAACCGATCTTCACCGTCACTGACACAATTTTGCCATCCACCCTCATCACAGATAACTTCAATGTCGCCGGGCTCGCGAATACCGTAGTCGCAATCCAAATCTTCCAGTACATTTCGATACAGCCGCAGCTTCAACGGATCAAATCCCATCAGCCTGGTTGCAACTAAATCAACAGCGACAATATTCTCCCCGGCCAGCAGCACGCCCGCCGGTTTGGGCTCGGGCGAAAGAGGCCCGTTGTTCTGCCCTCCTATAACACCATCGATAACCGAAAAGACCCTACGCTGTTTGTCCGTGTGCATACAGCCCTGCCCGTCGGCAAAATAGAACACCTTCAACAAGTCAAAGACCATTCGCCACGCCGAATCATTGCCGTGCCAGTTGCCCGCATCAAGCATTCGCTTCTCCCGAGGCACGGTAATACCGAAAGGTTTAATGAAGAGGCCGTGCAGCCAATATGCCGAGCGGTGAATATATTCCAGCACTACGCTGCGTCGTGCCAGAAGGTTGTCATACATCCACCGTTCGAGCCTGATCAGGCCTCTTTCGACAGGACTGAATAAACCCTCCGGATACTGGTCGCCACCCTCACCTGGTGAGCCTAATCTATAATGGAGACAAAAGTTCTTATTGGTGCAAATCCCCACCAGACCCTTCAGATTCAATGTCACACCGACTTTCTTATGCACCTTCAGCTTGGGAACCGAAATCACCACATCCGCATCCAGCACCGTACGAGAAATCTCATACTCCTGGGTTTCTCCGCAATGATGGTTTATCAGCTCGCTGCGGTGATAGACCGTGCCGTAAAACCTCTCCGGATTTGGGCAGTTGTACAAAGCGCTCTGCCGCCCCAATCTAACTGTGGTGACGCCTTTGGGGTCACCCGGAAGCGGTATTTTGCATGATGGAAAATGCCTGGTCTTAGACCAATAGCTCCTCAAATCATACAGATGAACCTTAGGTCCGGAGAAGTCCGAATAGAAATCGCACACGTGGTCTATCTTGGTAATTTCAACCAGTTGTTTGAAGTCACAATCGTACTGCGGCGCGTCGGCTACAACTATTTCTCCCCGCCCCTTCAGTGCTATCCAGGAGTAGTCCGCTATCGCCCTCAAAACGGAAGGATGAGTGATAATTGAGAATACGTCCTTACCCTCCGAGTGTTTGCCTAAGACGAAATTGGGCTTTATGACAACCGTCATGCCCGGCTCAATCAAGTACCCCAAAGGATTCCATTGTTCTGTGCCGTAATTCTCTGCATCCAGACCCAGCAAATGCAACAGCCGTCTCACGCTCGCATATATCTCGTTTTCACAGGAGCTGATGTGTCCTTTGAATGGGTATTCGGGATAAGCCGACGAAGGGTGATACGGAGCATCCCGCGGATAAACCGGCTTTGACATGTTTGCCACTGCGATCTTCGCTCTGCATTTTGATTCAGTCGCGATCATATTATGTGCATTTGTGCCATGTCCACACTTCATAATCTCAAGGCAAAACCTAAAGATAAATCGTTATATTCATTTTCCATTTCCTGGACCAGCAATCTATGTTTTCCACGTTTTGTAAGAGCAATTTCCCCTACACTTTCCATCGTCAGCTCCACATCAGCACCCATTTTCAACAACAAAGCTCTCTTCATATCTTCCACAACTTGACGGTTGCAAGTCTGCTTCGGAACGAATCTTAATACAACCTTGCCTTGTTCTTTCTGGTAAAACTGAAAATATTTAATATGGTCGTAAAAATCGTCGTGCATATTGAGCATTGAAGTGGATACATAACGCCCTTTACCAGTTACGATGAGTTCTTGCAGTCTGCCTTCTATTCTTTCCCAAATCTGGTATGGGCGTCCGCAAGAAGAGCAGCCAAAGCCTTTCAGCACAGCAAGATCCTGAGTCTTGTAACGAACAAACGGTGTTGCCTTCATGATAAACGAAGTTCCCACAATCTCACCAATGTGACCTGGTTCCACCACAGGTTTTCCATCTTCGCCTATGAGCTCAGCATAACCGTATTGGGGCAACACGTGATATGTATCTTCATATTCACAGAATCCTGCCAGAACCGCCATCTCGTAGTGCCCATAGTGGCAAAACACCCGGGCATCAAAGATCTCGGAGAATAACTTCTTCTGAAAATCATAGAGGTGTTCAGACGCACAAAGAATACCTTTAATTTTTGGAAACGACCTGTTTGTCTCTTTCAGAAATCTCGCAAAAACATATCCCGACGAAGGATAACATCTTATCCACTCCGGCTCATAAGTAAGTGCTCGTTGCCGATAAATCTCCATCGACTCCGATGTAAAATGATAAGTGGAGCATCTAAGTTCGTTAAAATCCGGGACAAGCTCCATACGATCTCCTGTTGCTATCTGCAAACCCCTCAGGACAAACTGTCTATCTCCTTCTTTCCAACCAACTCTATAGTACTGATGTGCTTTTGACGCTAATTCCTTTGCAAAAGACTTTTGATCTCTATACATTCCACAGGGAACACCTGTACTTCCTCCGGTGGTGACATAATACCTGCCGTCAATGTTAGCAGAAAAATCTTCCAGGTTATCTCGAATCATTTGTTTTTCGATAAACGGGAGTTTTCTCAAATCATCTATCGTCTGTATAGTATCCGGGGATACGCCGAACTTATCGTACAGAGCTTTATAGCCCCTGGTGTTTTCGTAGGCGAACTTGACTGCCTGCCTGACCTGCTCCAACTGATAGTCCTCAATGTGTTGCCTGTTCCAGCCGTCGGATTCCCTTAGAAACTCCACCCACCGGCAATAGTCTCTATTCCGCAGATCGACGTGCGCCGGGGCTTCATATTTCTCAGAAACCTTCACAAAAGACCCCTCGCTGTGATTCATCTGTAAGCTCCTGTGCTAAACAGCTTCATACGTTACGCTGCTGTTCACGACTCAAATAAATTTGTACGTCATACTGTCGTTCAGAACCACCTGCTCGTATATCTCATTGTGCGGCTGATACGTGCACCTCGGACATTCGCTTTGAACAAGGATGCTGTCGTGAATGTCCCAATGTTCTTTGCCACCCCACAACTTCTGAATTTCCTCGGCGCTTTCGATATTCCTGGCCAATTCCAGCTTCGCATCGCCGCGCCTGTCGCAGCAAAGCCCCACCGTAAACGAATCTTTCGGCGCATCGGCGCCGATCGGCGGCTCGATAACCGCCGTCATAAAAATCGAATGACACCTGCAGAAATAATCCGCGCTGGCAAACTGGGAATTGAATTTGTGAGTAACCCCATAAACGCCGAAGCCCTCATCGTCCAGCTCCAGCGCCTTGGCAATCTGGTCTTCAAACAGGAGTATATCCTCCCGGGAAAAGGAAATTTCATCCTCTGTGCCCAGCTTGTCCCAGGTGGTCCCCGCAGGCCGGAAATGAATACTCTTGCACCCTATCCGCTTGGCAAGCTTCGCCGCCTCGTACACTTCGCCGATATTATCTTCGTACAAAAGATACTTGAAACTAACCCCGTAAGCGGGATGCTTCCAGCCCAGCCTATTATTATGCATCCTGGCGTAGTCAACCAAAATGGCAACGTTCTCAATAACGCGGTCAAATACATCGCACCCGCCGCCCAGCCCCTTCAACTTGTTGTAAGTCTCTCTCGTAGCCGCATCCACCGACACACCCACCCACACCGCCTGAGACAGCGAATCCACAAATCCACCTATCGCCGTGCCGTTGGTGACTACGCCCACGTCAACATCATTTGCCACGACCCTGTCGATGAAGCTGCCGGTCGCTTTGTTCAACAGCGGCTCTCCGCCGCCGGCAATGCAAATGGCCTGGACGCCTAACTCCTGACAGCCCGTGCCTTGGCCCCAGCGAGGCAGGAAGTCCGCAATTTCAAGTAAGGCCTCTTCCGACAACGAGCCTCTTCGCTCTCTTCTTACAAACTCCGCATTGCACCAGATACAGTTCAAATTACATATATTCGTCGGGTCAACTGTGATCAGTATCGGCGGAGGAATTGGCTTGCCCCGTTTAATCTTTTTCCACCTTTCAACCTGCGCAAGGAGCTTATAGCTGTTGAACGGATTCCACCGTTTGCTCGGATTCCATTCCCTGTGAGCTTGTTTCGGTCTTTGCCGCGCCTCGGTCCGGACTCTGCCGCCGACGGAAATCGCATCGGCCGAGCTGCCGACCAAACCAACGCTATCATCATACTGATTACTTCCAGTCCTGCTTACTTGAGGCAAATACTTCACCCCCGGCCCTGCAACTTCCTGCACCGCTTTTTTTCTCACAACAAACATCTAATTTTCCTTCTACCGGGCCTTTCTTGATATATTGCTGCGATAAGCCCCAATAGCTCTCCTGCCTCTACGAATCCTGCTTAACTCTCTGGATACCTCGTCCTTCTGGTCGCTGAGAGTCAGTCTCAGATCCCTGTACAATCCTGCCAAATGTTCACGTTGCTCTTCAAATCCAGCCTGTTCAAGAATCCCTGTCTGTCCTATTTCTTTCGCAATATCCCCTGCCTGCTCGCCCAGAGTTTCAACCTCGCCCAGCTTGCCCTGCCGAGCCAGCTCTATCTGCCCTTCCAACAGCCTTTGCAGCTCGCTCAACAGCCATATCTGCCTGTCTGTGCCCATACGGCCTAACCCCCTGCCTGCCTCTGCCCGGCCAGACTATGTTCCACTTCTTCCAACAGATTAGCCGCATCACTGTTGCCCGGATCCAAAGCCAGGATGTCCCCAAGAAGTGTCCCGGCCTGCTCAAGATGGCCATCCTTAACATAGAGCGCTGCCAAAGAAAACATGACGGAAATATCACCCGGATGCATATCCAGATACACCTCAAGATAGTGAATGATTTTGCCGAATGAACCCATCTGGCAGGAAGTCTGAAACAGACCCAAAAGAGCTGTCAGATTATCCGTATCCAGCTCCAGGCATTTCAGATACATATCAAACGCCTGCTTGTAATCGCCCCTCTCCTGGGCGACCATCGCCTGGCCCGCGTAGCCCTTGGCGCAATTGACATCCAGCCGACAGGCAACCCGAAAGGCTATCTCCGCATCCTCAAGAAGCTCCTTCTGCAGGGCCACTACTCCAAGCCCAACGTAAGGACCCGCCTCGTCGGGCCCCAGGGTAGCGGCTTTTTCGTAGCACTTCTGCGCCTGTTCGTAGCTGCCTACCGACGCGTAACAGTCGCCGAGCTCCTGCAGCACTTCGTAACGCTGGGTCGTATTCTCATGCTCAGCAATATCGCCTTTTGTCATGTCCATACTAATTCTCTTCCTTCAAGTATTTGTTCTGCCTCTTCGAGACGCACTATTGCCAAGTTGAAATCTTTCTTCTCTTTGTGCAGTTTCGCCTCTAACAAAAGCGTATCCACGGTCGGTCTTTTTTCATTGACCTGACGCGCCAGGCCCACAGCCTTGCCAAGCTCGCCGGCCCTGAAAAACGCCTCCGCGGCCTGGTATTTCATCCACAGCTTGTTTCCATACCGCTCAACGAGGTGCTGGTATATTTGGGCCGCTCTTGACCAATTTCCATCCTTTTCCGCCAGTTGGGCCTGACAAAGCAATTGGTCAAACTGAAAGGGAATCTCGTCCGGCAAAACTCGTCTTATCGCAACGCCGTCCGCAATTAGCGACTCCCGAACCGACATACTCGCAAACCTCTCACGAGAATGCCGCAGGTCATCCGTTCTCAATATCACCGCCCAGAGCTTATCCGTCGAGTCTTCTAACTCAAATCCTTCGCCGTCAACCGGATTTTTAATAAGAGCACAGAGTGAATCTTCCAACCAGAATTCCCTGATTGGAAATCCGCTCGGCACTACTGCCGTGTATTCGCCCTCGCATTTCGCCAAAGCCGCAGTCGCACGCCCGGCCTCGGACGCCGAAGGATCCACTGATAAAGTGACTATGCTGGGCATGTCCGTATCCAATTTCCCCAAATCAGTCTGCGAGAGCGGCAAATACACTTCATACGGATAGAACGTATGACGCCAGATTGAAGCAAGGGTCCTCCCTGCCTGCTGGTCCAGTTGCTTCGTAACGAAAATAATCGAGACATCCTTAATCTTCGACCAGGGCTTGGCCGGTCTCGTGGTCCGTATCGCCATAACATTCCGCAGGTACTCGTTTTCGTCTTTGCGACGGCGGACCGATACCCTGTCCGATTGGCCAACAGGACTGTAATATTCACCCGTAATTTCATGGACATGATAAAAGTCTGAGAAAAAGCACAGTTTCCGGGTCAGCTCCCAGTCAATCAGCACGTTGAGTTTCTCATTATGAGGCCCGATCTTCTCAAGCAAATCGCGGCGGTGCATCAGGCTCACGTGCAGGGCGTGATTGAAATACAGCATAACAAATCGGTCGAAGTCCCTGCTGACTTCGACAACCTTGCTGAGAACCTCCCGCCTGCCGTCCGGCTCAGTCCGGCAATACGTCCTGTACAAATCGCTGTATGCAACCTGGCAGTCCGTTTCATTCTCCAGTGCGTTGACCAGCGTGCCGACGTGATGGCTGTAGTACAAATCGTCATCACCAAGGTAGCAGACATATTTGCCATGGGCTCGGGCCAGCGCCTCGTTGAGCGTAAAGGGTATCCCGTGATTTTCCTTCCTGTTGATGAAAATGATTCTCGGATCGTTGAACGACCCGATAACGTCACTCACTTCCTCTCCGCCGTCTCTGATTACAAATATTTCGAGATTATTGTAATCCTGACCCACCACACTGGCCAATGCCGTACGCAAATACATCCGCCTGTTGTAGGTCGGTATAAGCACGCTGACAAGCGGCCCCGTCTTTGCACGAAAGTTCTCGAGTACCATAACTCTATCTAACAGCCCTAAGAGAGCCACATATCACGTAACACTGCGGCCCCCAAACACACCGACAGGCGATTGGACAGAGATTCCAATATCTCGGCCGACCTGCCGCAGTTCCGTATCCATCTGGGCCTCCAGCTCAGTGAAAACCTTGTTTATTCCGCTCAACTGCTTTTTCAGCGAATACTTCTCCTCGACAAATCTGCGATACCTTTGAGGCTCGTATGTATCCGAAAGAATCTGCTCGCAGAATTCCTCGGCAATATCGAACAGGAATTCCGATGGGAAAATCTGCTCGGCGCCCAGAAAATTATGAACCACGGGCTTGAGCCCACAGGCCATCGACTCCAGAATCCCTACGGGGTGCCCTTCGCAGATGGACGTTGAGACTATGTAATGCTTGTCCCCGAGCCAGTAGTTCACATCTGCCTGCCACCCGTCAAAGAACACTACAGCAGCCAGGCCAAGGGCCCCAACCATATGCCTTAGATATTGTTCGAGAACCCGGTCCGTAAAGGCGCCGCCAAAGAACAAGCGATACTCAGGGTCAACGTAGTGCAGCTTCTGCATACACTGCAGCACAAAGGCCGGGTTCTTTACCAGCCTCAGATTGCCCAAAAACGCAATGTTCTTGCCTCGCCGGCGGTCAACGAACGCAAATCTGCGAAGATTCACCCCATTTGGAACGGCCACGATCGAAGTTTGATTTCCTATATCGTGAACCTGGCTCTTGAGCGTCTCTAAAGTAATAGCGTTGCCAACCGTTACCAGAACGTCGATGTTGCTCCAATTAACCTGCCCGGGCCATTGCTCATAGGCCTCATAGCGGTGTAGCCTGATAATGTTCTTGCAAACCTTGGGCTTATTTGAGGCGGCTACTGCAAGATTGGTGCACCACTCAAACCACGATATATCACTCCACCGCATCAACTCATATAGTTCTTCTTCCGTTTGCCCCTCAAAAACCCGCACCTCAAAACGCCGCTCCGTAAACTCGACGATTTCGTTGAGAAACGTCATTCCGTCGCCACCACAAAAGAAGGCTATCTTCGGCCTCTTGGAACGAATCACCTCGACCATAGGTGTAAGAACATTCTGCTCCGGCGAGATTTGAAGCGAGCGAAGCAGCATCTCAATCGCATTTGCCTTGTCGTTCTGGTTGAGAAAAACATCCGCAGCTCTGTTTAGTATGTCCGCACTCAATATTCCCAGCCGCTCCATATTGTCAAAAAGCTGCGCCGCTTCCTCTACTTCACCAACGGCAATATATGCCTCGGACAAATTCCAAAGTATCTCACCGCTGTCCGGCTTCAGACTCCCGGCTCTAATAAAATGATCAATAGCTTCACCCGAGCGACCCAGACAATGAAGTATTGCCCCTGCGTCGTTCAGGGCCTCCGCATCTTCAGGCACTGTCCGGAGATGTCCCTGGATATGCTCAAGAGCTTCCTGATGCCTGCCTGCTTCGGCCAATTCCAGACCCTTCCTGTAGCGGTCCGAATTATTAGTCTGGTTTGTCATAGGTTTTACTCCCTGTTCAATTCACAGTCCACGCCATATCGGCATCGCCCAACAGAGCTAATGCACATTCAGTATCTATTACACAAATTGCGTGCCATCGGCCTGTATCCCCGTTTATTCGCCGTTACGCGGCCCCGGAAAATGGATGTGTATAAATATCAAACACTCGTGTCTACAAACGGTCATTTTTCCAATTCCGGCAGTCTTGAACGTATTTGCAGCACCTCGACCACCCACATATCTCCTCAATGGCTATATGATAAAATCTAAAAGTGACATCGACATAAGTCTTCCGGCCACCGACAGCGACATTTGATACAGAACCTCTCGACGGGAAATGTCGATGGCAATCTGGGCAATGTCGGCCTCCTGCAGCATCGTTGTCTCATCTTCGGTGCCAAATTTTATGTTCTCGACAGTACCTTTCATATCCTCAAGGAATCCTATTCTCGACCCCATCGAAACGGATTTTTCCGTCAGAAGACTTCTTATCTCTTCCAATGATCCAATAGAATTATTTCGCAGCTCCTGAAGCTGAGCGTCGGAAAGCCCCCTCTGGTTTTTCAATATGTCCCGGATATTGATAAGCGTGTTAAAAGTATCATAGGTCCCCGGCACACGAACCATATCGACTCCCGTACTTATAGTTGTCGCATCAACATACAGCACATCTCCGTCGGAATTCTCAACCGCTATGTTGCTGACATCTCCAATGGTTGGCACCTCCACAGTATTATCACCGTCATCAATAGAGAGTTCATATTTTTCGCTGGTCTCGTTGTAAGTTACTGTCAACCACACGTCACCCGTTACACTTGATGTCCCCGTGCCCGCTTTGGCGCCGGTATCACCCAGAAAGACCGGTGTGCTTCGGCTGTCCGAGCGAAAAATCTGGTCTCCAACGTAAAAAGCCGATGACTGCACACCTGCAGCTACTTCGATCTCTCGATTCTCGAAACTGCCCTGGTAAGTCACACTCGTGATCTCTCCATTGGTGCGCGCCACCGCGTAGGGCGCCGAGCCGGTATCACCTCCTCCAAAAAGGTGTTCATTCAAATGCTTCGTATTGGCCAGCGAAACCACCTGCTCTAATGTGCTGTTGATCGCCTCAGCGATTCTCTCTCGCCCCTCCTGCCCGTAAACGCCGCTGACAATTTGAGTCAGGAGCACCTTTGTATCTGCGAACTGAGATATCATATCCTCGACAACCACCATGGATATCTCCAGCGTGCTGACGGCCTGCGAGATATTATCCATATAGCCTTCCAGGAACCTCTCCTGGGAGTTCAGCCCCAGAACACGATAGGCGATAGAAGGGTCATCGGATGCTCGATTGATTCGCGAGCCGGTGGATGCCTGCTCCTGCAGCCGCGACAGGGCCTCCGTATGAAGATGCAAAGCAAAGCCCAAATCGCTATAAATGCTGTTCAGTGGTCCACTCATTGCGACCTCTCGGGTAAATTCCGCCCCCTATACTACTTCCATAAGACTCAACATTGACGACTGGACAATGCTTATGTACTTGGCCATCGCCTGAAACATCTGCTCGAAAACCAATAGCTGGGCCGCCTCCTCGCTGATGTCAACGCCGCTTATATCGCTCTGCCGGTCGCCAAGATTCTGGACCATCTGCTCCATGTTATCCTGCCGCATTTGCCTGAGCGAAACCTTCTGACCCACGCCTGACACCACTCTGCGATAAAACTCCCCACACGTCAGTGAGGTCAAACTGCTGATAGTCAGCTCTTTCACCGCCGCCATCCGCAAAGCATTCGTGTTGTCGGTCATATCGGCGCCGAGGGCCGCGGCCACCCGACCGGGCGTGGCCGATACATCCGAACAGACCGCTATATCATCGGCACTGTTCCCGGAGAAAAAGGTGTTTATCCCAACCGCTGCCAACACCCCGGAAGTGTCGGTATTGCCAAATGCTTTCACCTGAAAACTGTCGTCTGCAACTAAATCGCCTGTGGTAAGGGCGATTTTGATCCCGTTGCCAATATCAAGCTTGTCACCCGCCGCGTAACCCGATCCGACATTAAGAGTGGCAACAGTATTATCGCCACTGTCGGTCACAACAAGCTGCAGCGTACCGTTACCCACTGCCAGACCTGTGCCGGAGACGGTGAACGTAAAAGTATCTTTTGACGTACCCGTATAGATGCCCGATACGGATACGGTCGGCGGCGGTGTGCCGGTTAGATTCAAAGTGTCGCTCTCGGGCGAAGAAAGCACGGCAGGTGAGAAGTCGAATTTGTAGCCACCATCAGCCTGTATGCACAGCTTTGAACTGACAATTGATGCACTCACACCACTAAGTGCGTCAATGGCATCCTTTAAAGTGGTCAACGTATCACCGCCTGTATCTGCGTCAACAGTAACTTCTTCTCTGGTTACCACTCCCGTTGAGGTATCGGTAATTCTTATAAATATTGAGCCGTCAATCACAGATGGATTAGTGTAATCAGCAAATTCTTTGTCAGCGTCGGATACCACCCTGCCGGTCAACTCCGTAAAGGAACCCTCCGAGCCGACCCCCTGAACGTGGTACTGATTTATCTGCTGTATTATCGCGCTTGCTAAAGAGTCCAGATCGGTGTGAACATCGGACACAAGATCGTTTTTTAGGGATAGTAATCCGCCAATCTTTCCCCCGGCAATATCAGTATGGTAAGTCGCCGCACCGACGACAGAAATACCCAACTTAGCATTTTCATCCAGCCCCGCCTCAAGTTCCATAGTAGAAGCACCCGCCACTACCGCTATCCCCACAACACTCACATCCACCACTCCGTATGGCCTACTCTGTGTCTCAATACTGATCAACTCTGCCAGGTCGCCTATCAGCTTGTCCCTTTGGTCACGCAGGTTGTTCGCATGACCGCCGCCTATTTCAACGCTTTGGATGCTCTTGTTGAGCTCCGCAATCTGGCTTGTGAGTGAATTGATGGATTCAACGACGTTTTCGATTTCCAGCCTAATCTCCGTTTCCAATATGGTCAGGAACTCTCCCAACGTCCTGAATTGGCCGGCCATCGCGCCCGCATCGCTCACCGCCTGATTTTGCCAGACAGCATCTCCGGGATGAGCACTAAGATCCTGCAAGGCATTGAAGAACCTGTCTATTGCCGCGTTCAACCCACCGTCCTTTGTTGAAAGCTCTCCCAATGCACTTTCAACGGTTCGCAGCGTGACAAGCTCACGGTCAACATGCCCGGCCAAAGAACGCTGCCGAAGAATCTCCTTCTCCAGAAGATCATCTATCATCCTGGTGACGCTTTCCACCTTAACACCCGTTCCGAACAGCAGGGAGCCTTCCTGCCATGAGGCAGCAGGCCTGAGTTCTATCCTCTGACGGTGGTAGCCCTCGGTGGCCGCATTGGCAATGTTGTTGCCTATCACCTCGAGCGCTTTCCTGGCCGCACTAAGACCACTGATACCTATGAAGTAATCCGACATCTATTAACACCACTCAAGCACTGCTTTCTCAGAACTGCATACTGACGAAAGCCGCATCAGTTTGGAGTTTGGCAGCCCCATCGGAGCTGTACGTTATCGCTCCTGTACACCCAAGCTCGAGAACACCCCTCAAGAGTACACTGTTAAATCCGGCACAATCCGACAGAAGCATTGTTGTCTTCAAATATTCCCTCTTAAGTTCTTCGGTCAATGACCTCAATTCTGCCTTTCTCTGCGCCACCTGAACCTGCTTCTCGCCCGGCAGCATCGCCTCAAGACGCGAGAGCGTCATCTCGGCAACGCTGCAACCTGAAGCAGCCGCTAATTCTTCTCGTAACGACTGCCGTTTCGATTCATTGGCACAGTAACTATCCGATTCATCCCCAATAGTCTTAAGCAGCCTGCCCAAAGCTGCTTCGTCCCGTTTAATAACCAAGCTGCGCAGCTCATCAAGTCGAGATAAAGCTTCCCGCACGTGCCGACTGTCCTCATCGAGAACTGCCAGCAGCTCGTCAATTTTGCCGTCCATTTCGACTGTCATAGATTCCATAGATTACTACCCGGTCGCCTCCACCTTCGTATCTGCTTGGCCTGAACTGTTAAGAAACTGGTACATATCCTTCCACATTCCAAAGCCGCCGTTGTTCGCGATGTCCCTCGCTAAGTACAGCCAGAATATTCCCCCCACCTGCTTGGATACCGCGTCTTTCTCAAGTCCCCAGTCCCCGATAGTGTTTTTCATCGCATCCAAAAGCTTAGCGATTAAAACCGACTCAAAATCCTTGGCCGCCTGCATCTTCTTCTCTTCCGAAGCCCCGGCGATCTTATCCGGCTCTTTCAACGTAGCCGGCAGAGGCACGGCTTCGGTCAATAGCAATTTGGCGGCGCTCTCCATAAATCTGCTCCTACATTATCTCCAGCTTGGCCTGAAGGGCGCCGGCTTTCCTCAAAGCATTGAATATCGCTATCAGGTCTCCAGGAGTCGCTCCTATCGCATTAAGCGCCTTGGCCAAATCCGACACTGTAACCACTTTCGGCACCGGAACCAGATAACCCTGCTTCTCTTCCACACCTATTAGCGTTTCAGGTACTTTTTCCGTTGTCGCGCCCTCGGAGAAAGCCGCCGTCGGCTGAGAGACTATTTCCGTCTCTTTGATTTTGACAACCAGACCGCCCTGCGAAACCGCCACTTCGGATATGCCCACGTTTTCTCCAACCACAATCGTCCCCGTGCGCTCGTTGATAACTACAATCGCCGGCACATCCACCTTCACGTCGGGCATCGTAATCTCGTCAATAAACCCGGCTATCCCGCTCTCATCAACCTCTGCCGGTATCTTGACCCGGATAGTCCCGGCATCAACTACCGCCGCACTGTCTGCGTGGGTCTCGTTGATAGTCTTGCCTATACGCTCTGCCGTTGAGAAATCGTTGTTTCTAAGATTAAAGGTGATAAACCTCTCCTCGCCAATGTTCTCCACAAATGTGGCTATCTCCTCCTTTTCAACGACCGCCCCGCCCGGTATCCGCCCGACAGTCGGATGGTTCTTCGTTATGGAAGCTTGTTTGCCGACCGCAGACCACCCGCCAATAAATACCGCACCGTGCGCCTCGGCGTAAACCTGCCCGTCAAGACCACGCAGCGGAGTCGGCAACAGCATTCCACCCTGAAGGCTCTCGGCGTCACCTATCGAAGAAACGTCAACGTCGATGAGCGAGCCCTCGCGGGCGAACGGGCCCAAATCAGCCGTCACCATAACGACGGCAACATTGCCGCCGGTAAAGTCACTGGGCGAAAGGACCAATCCGGAACTTCTGAATATGTTCGTCAGTATTTGCTGAGACGCCAGGGTCTTGTCCCCCGTATCGGCCAGACCCACAACCAACCCTATGCCGGTGAGAGGATTGCTGCGAACGCCCTGGATATCGACGATGTCCTTTATTCGCTCACTCCGTCCCGGCGAGGCCACACTCAACAGGATTACCAACAAAAGTATCAAACGGAATCTCATAAGCTTACTCTTTCAAAAAAACGTAACACGCAGTGCCAAAGATGAACCTAAAACGGCCAAAGTATGTCAAATAACCTGCCAAGCCACCCTTGCCTGTTATACGGCTCCGCAACGCCGCCGTTCTTGTTGACAATGCGGCAGTTCGCTATCTGCTCGCTCCTGACCGTGTTGTCAAATGCGATATCGCTCGGGCGGACTATGCCGCTTACTTCAATCGTTTGTACGTCACCGGAAATGTTGCGGTTGCGCGTTCCCATTATCACAAGGTTGCTGTTGGGTAGAATGTCCACCACAACTACCGTAACGCTATCAACAAAGCTGCGCTCATCTTTGTAATCAGCCTTGCTCTTGAGTTCGTTACTCGATCCTGCCGCCATCGTAAAACCAGGCATGCTCGGCAGAACGTGGTCGATGTTAAGCTCTCCGTTAAACGTGGTAGATCTGTCGGTCTCCTTCTTGAGATCTCTCTTTGCCTTGTTATCAACCTTGCTGGCCTCCCTGATTTTGACGGTCAGAATATCACCTATCTGACGGGCCACATCATCGGCGTATAAACGCCTCATATTCCTGTCCCTCTTGGCCCATATTGAGTCGGCCAGAAGGCAGTTACCCTCACAGAGCAAGAAGAGTATAAGAACAAGCGCCGCGACTACTTTACTTCTCATTGTTTCTCCTTCTAAAAAACCGGTTCCACAGTTCCGTCTTCATTGACCTTGGCCAAGATTATTCGCTGCGAGTCCACGTTCCGGACCCTTATGTATTCGCCGGCCCTGCCTTCTTCTACGCTCCGTCCCATCGCCGTAACAACAAGTCCGCCTGCATCAATCCGAATGACAACGTTTTGGTTGCGCTTGACCACAATCGGCGGCTTGACCGGACCCACCATGTTCGAGCGAATCACGGTATTCGCAAGCAGCCGACGTTTGGCAACGAAACCGTAAGGCACAGCCCAATTGGCAGGCTCGGGATAGTTCGATACCGTCTTTTCCACTTTCACGTTCTCGGGGCTGATGACCGCACCGGCCGGGACCTCAACCAGTGTTACCACTCTGTGACTGTTATACTTAAAGCGGAAGCTCACCTCGCGCCTTCCAATCTCTTTGCCCCCCGCAATTACGGCAATTTGAACCCTTGCCTGATTCGGCACGGCGCTCCTAACCAGGCGGGGAAGCAGCTTTATGTCCTTGCGAGCTCCCTCAAGAATCAAATCTTTCGAGCCACGTATCATCTCCAATTGGCAAATCGAGCCTGCGGGTGGATTCCTGTCAAAAAATGACCGCGCCAAATCAACGAATTCACCACCCCTGATAATTTGACCTTTTTGACGTACTCGTATCTTCTCCGCACCGGTGAGCTTCACTCTTGACGCAGGGATCCCATTAGAGGCCAGCCTGCTCAGCACCACCACCCTGTCAATCGTAACCTGCTGGCCCGGCACCGAAATCCGCCCTAAGACTATCTTGCTCGCCTTCGCAACGAGAGATTCCTCGCCGCGAATTATGCCGATTTGCCCCAAACTCGGTACATTGCTCTCAATCGCAACTTCCCTCGGCAGGTAAATCCGCAGCAAATGGTCTTTCGCTTTCTCGTCCGCTCTCCCGCCCGCCCACAGGGAACCCGCAGAAACCAGCAAACACCCAATTATGATAATACCAATCGTTCTTCCGCTCATCATTACCTCTTTATTAGAATCTTGCTATCTGAATTGCCTTTCGGAGCATCTCATCCGCGGCCCTTATCGCACGTGAGTTTGTCTCGTAAGCCCGCTGGGCAGTTATGAGGTTTATAAGCTCGGTTATCATTTGCACATTGGACTTCTCCAGAAATCCCGGCTGAATAGAACCAATACCGTTCTCTCCCGGCGTGCCGGTTGTAGGCGTACCGCTTGCCTCGCTCTCAGCCAGGAGATTGTCGCCCTCGCTCGAAAGGCCTGATGGGTTCGGAAATCGGGCCAACTGAATATTGCCCACAACTGACTGGGTTCCGGAAGCAGTCGTGATATTCACGCCACCATCCGTGCCAATATTGACGGCAACCGCATCTGTCGGAATGGTAATAGCAGGCTCTATGAAATAGCCGCTGGTCGTAACTAACTCCCCATTGGCACCTTGTTGCAATGCGCCGTCACGAGTGTACTTCGTACTGCCGTCCGGCATACTCACCTGAAGAAAACCGTCACCGGTAATGGCCACATCCAAATTCCTGCCGGTATTCATAAGCTCGCCTGTGCCAAACACTTTTACCGTAGAGGCCACACGAACACCGCTGCCTATCTCCATACCCGTGGGAGACTTAATTCCCGACGATACTTCCGTACCCGGCTCCCTCATCTTGATATAGAGCAAATCCTGAAAATCAACCTGGCTCCGCTTGAAACCGTTGGTGTTGATGTTGGCAAGGTTGTTGGCAGTCACGTCCACCATCACTTGCTGGGCCGTCATGCCGGTCGCCGCAGTGGAAAACGCTCTCAACATTTTGCTGTTCTCCTTACTTTCGTTGTTTTGCAAAATTGGAGTTGGGCATATAAGAGGTAAATCAGCTCATAGCCACATCTATAATGTTCTTGGAAGTGTCTCTCTTGACCGAGACAAACTGCATATTCGCTTCGTAGAGTCTCGACACCATTATCATGTCCACCAGCTCCTCAACCAGTTGAACATTGGAGGCCTCCTGAAAGCCCTGTTTTACAATCAGGTTCTTCGCCGACTCCGGTTTTGCATCCGCCGGCGCCTGGAAACAATTCATGCCCGCCGCGAGAAGCTCCTTCTCGTCATCTTCATCGAAATCCACCAGCCTGAATTTGCCGATGGACGCACCGCCGCCACTTATTCTCCCATCGCTTGCAACGCCGATCTGTGAAGGTCCGACATTGGGGGGAATCGTTATCGGCCCGGATTCGCCCGCCACTATCCTGCCCGCCGAATCCACTATCTGCCCGTTCTGATCCTTCCGAAACATCCCGTTGCGGGTGTAAAGCGGACCATTCGGCGTCTCTATCACAAAGAAACCCTTACCGACTAATGCAAAATCCAGCGACCGACCGGTTGCCACGAGGCTGCCCTGTGTAAAGTC
>JAGMDR010000159.1 GCA_023128595.1 Planctomycetota bacterium
TATAGCCGTGAGAAATGCGGGCTAAGTGGGGGAGATGTCGCGGACGAGCTTTAGAAACTCGCGTCCTCGCTGCTGGAAATTATCGAACATATCGTAGCTTGCGCACGCGGGACTTAATAATACGACATCGCCGGCGTCTGCAAGGCGGGCAGCCAGTTGGACTGCTTCGGCAAGAGTCTCGGCAAAGACAATGTTCGTATCGCGTATCGCGTGCCGCCTATCGTGTGGTTTGAGATTGCTTCGGCCCCTGGGGCCTCGCAATGACACGTCGGCAGCACGTATCGCGTCGGCGATTTTGCGGGCGGTCTGGCCGAGCAGAATAGCCGCTTTGGCGGTGCCGGCTATTTTTTGGCCGAGGGCTTCAAAGGGCAAATCCTTGTCGTATCCGCCGGCGATGATAATTCGCGGGCGGTCGAAGGCTTCGAGTGCGGCAATTGCACTTTGGGGGGTGGTGGCTATCGAGTCGTTGTACCAGCGGACGCCGTTTATCTGTCCGATAAGTTCGAGCCGATGGGGCAACGCCTTGAAGTGCGGCAGGGAATTCCCAATAAGGTCATCGGGAACGCCAAAATGCCTTGCAACGGCAACTGCGGCGGCGAGGTTCGAGAGGTTGGCGCGGCCCGGCAAGGTGAAGCCGTCGTGGATTTCCTGGGTCAGGTCATCCGGCGAGAACTTGATGCAAATTCGGCCGTGGTCCGAGTTGTACTTATCAAACCATTCGGTGCCAATTTTGTCGTCGGCGTTGAAGACGGAGACTGCGGGGGAATTTTCATTTAGCTTTTGAAATTTGAAGATATTCTCTTTGGCGGCACAGTAGGAGGCGAATGTGCCGTGGCGGTCGAGGTGGTTGGGGGTGAGGTTCGTCAGGAGGGCGATTTTGGGCGCCTTTTTGATCTGTGCCAATTGCTCGAGCTGGAAACTCGAGAGTTCGAGTACGACAAGGTCATTAGGGCTGATTTGGTCGACGGCGGCCAGGAGGGGGCGGTCGCCGATGTTGCCGCTCAGCCAGATGGTCTCGATGCTCGATACTTGACTTCTGTTTTCTGTCTTCTGTTTTCTTTCGTCCCTCGTCCCTCGTTTTTCCTGCATCGTAGCTTTTAGGAGGTGGGCGGTGAGGGCGGCAGTTGTGCTTTTGCCGTTGGCTCCTGTTATGCCGACGATTGGTACCGGGCACAGCTCGAAGAAGATGCTGATCTGGGAGGTGATGAGCTTGTTGCTGCTGCGGGCGATGTCGAGGAACTCGTTATCAGGTGGGACGGCGGGATTGGCGACGATAATGTCGGCTTGTTCGAAATCACTCGGATCGTGTGAGCCGAGATGGAAATCTATGTCGGGAAATTCATCGAGCTGTCTTATCGAATCGCTCAACTGCTCGGATGGTGCCAGATCGGTAACTATGACGTTTGCGCCGGCGTTGTGTGCAAATTTTGCGACGTCGACTCCTCCGCCGAATCGGCCCAGGCCCATGACGAGAACTGTCTTACCTGTGAAGAATTCCTTGTTCATAAAGTCACCAATCCATGTTCTGTAGTTGAGAGATCGAAGCAGTCGAGGCAGAGACCCGACACGGCCATTTTACCAGTAATGGCGAAGTTTGCACGTGCCAAAAGAAAAGTGCGTGTCAGGGCACGATGAGAAGGGGGTCATCGCAGCAGCGAGATTCCGGTTTTGGAATGAATCATACGAAAGAGCTGGGGCCATCAAAGCGGGTCGGTCTGTGCCCCGCTCTTGTATCCCTGGTAGATGGTGGCGACGCCGAATGTGAGGGGTCGGGGTGTTACATTCAGGAATCCGGTTTCTTTCATGAGGGAGCAGAAATCATCTGCGGTGTAGAAGTTTTCGATTGTTTTGTCGAGGTAATGGTAGGCGTAATGGTCGCCGGATATGAGATGACCGATGAAGGGGACGAAAGAACGCAGATAGAGGAGGTAGCAGCTTCTGACGAGAGGATTTTGTGGGAGGGAGAATTCGAGTATCAGAGCAGTGCCGCCGGGTTTGAGAATGCGATGGATTTCATTGAGGGTTGCGTGGACGTCGTGCGTGTTTCTGATTCCGAATGCCATTGTCACCGCATCGAAGCTATTGGGCTCGAAAGGGGTATTGGCGGCGTCGGCGCGTATGAGGGCGATGCGGTCGGTGATTTTGCGGCGGTCTGTTTTTCTGCGGCAGCGGGCGAGCATATTCTTCGATATATCGAGCCCGACCGCCCTGACTATATTTGGGCGGCGGCGGAGTAATGAAATCAAGAGGCCGCCTGTGCCGGTTGCGAGGTCGAGGATTTCCAATCGGTTGTTCGGGCTCAACAAAGCGGCGAGTTTGCGGCGCCAAGCGTAGTCGAATCCGAAAGACAGGATGTGGTTGAGGATGTCGTAGGAGTGGGCGATGCGGTCGAACATTCGGCGCACATCGGTCCCGGAGTGGTCTGCGTTTCGGTGCGAGCTTGAATCAGTTGTTGCTGTCATTGCCTCCAGGAAGAAGGGCAGGCCTTGCGAGCACTTTGATCGACGTTTTCGTTCCGGGCGCCGGTATTATGTGGGTGCGGCGCCGGTCAGAGCTTGGTCTGCATTGCATTTGCAAGTTCGACTTTTGCGTCGATAACGGCCTGCTCGATGGATCTTTTCCAGTCGTCTCTGTACTGGTCCTTATACATTGGCCTTTCGTAGGCGTATATAATGGATCGAGAGGCGTTGATCAGGGCGCCGGTGCCGTCCGGCTTGCAGAATCGGAGGCAGTCAGCGGCGGACGCGCCCTGGGAGCCATAGCCGGGGACGAGGAACCATACTTTGTCATATTCCTGGCGTAGAGCGGATGTTACGTTTGGCGCGGTTCCGCCGACGACCATTCCAATGTTGCTGTAGCCGCTGGCTCCGACTCGTTCGGGTTTTTCGCCGATTTGTGCGACAATCTCCGCGACCTTTTCGTACATTGTCCGGCCGTCGGCATCGGCGAAATCCTGAATGGCGGCGGCAGAGGGATTGCTTGTGCGAACGAGGACGAAGACGCCTTTGCCCTGCTTTGTGGCCATATCTGCAAAAGGCTCGATGCCGTCGGCTCCGGTGTAGGGGTTGATGGTAATTGCGTCGGGTGCGAGTGTGTCCTCGAGGCCGGCCAGTTCAGGGTTTTCGAGATGAGCGGCAGCGTAGAGTTCTGCGGTGTGGCCAATATCACCGCGTTTAACGTCGCCGATAACTTCGAGGCCCAGGTCGTCGGCCTCTGTTATCAATGCGTAGTAGGTCTCCAGGCCTTCCCAGAGATACTTTTCAAAGAAAGCGATGTTTATCTTTACGGCCGGCACCATAGGGGCGATTATCCTCATAGTCTGTGTGCAAAAATCGAAGATTGCATCGACGGCGGCATCGGCGTCAAACTCGTCGTTCATCTGGCGGTGGCTCTTTATGACGGCAGGCAGCCGGCTGTACACAGGATCCAGCCCGACCACGAGAGAAGTTTTTTTGGACTTTACGGCATCGCAAAGACGATCAGCAAAATGACTTGCCATATTTCAGAAGACCTTCCTTTCTTTTTTTTCGTTTTACCGCCGAGTCCGCGGAGAACGCCGAGTCAGGTTAGAGTTGCTTCCCCTCGGCCGCGCCGCCCATCAGAATAAACTCGACAGGAATAATTCGCCTTTCTATGTCATCAGTGGCTTATTTCTCTTTGACTACTTACAACAACCAACTCTGGAAAAATCCCTTCTTGCCAGAGATATGAGGCACTATAATCAGACAAATGGATTTGAGCAAGACAGAAATACGAGATCGAGCCGAAGATTCGCAGGGCCGCAAGAAGCCGCGATTGAAGAAACGCAAGAAGTCTCGCTTGAAGAGATTAGTGTGCTGGCTTTTTATTGATCTTGTGGTAGCGGCATTGATACTGGCCGGGCTTTTGTACCGGCCCGGGCGCTACAGGCCGATTGGGTCGGGGAGCTTCAAGCCGGGGCAGGTCAGTCCGTATCTGACGTATCTGCATTCCGAGATTTATAACGGTGCGCAGCTTGGAGAGGCGTTTAACGTGGTGGTCAGCCAAGATGGAATAAACGACATGATTGCCCGCGGCGACTGGCCCCTGGAGCACGAGGGCGTTCTGCTTTATGCGCCTGCGGCGGTCTTGGAGCCTGGGACGGCCGTATTGATGGCAACGGCGAACGTAAGGGGGCTGGAATTCGTCGTGACTATCGAGCTGGAGGCGAAAATCGACGAGCGCGGGCTTTTGAATCTGCAGGTGGGGAAGCTGAAGATCGGGGCGATGAATATTACGCCGGTTGCCAAGATGATAGCGAAAAAGATGTACACTGAGCAGGTTGCGGCTGTTGAGGTTGATACGGAGGCATGGCAGACGAAAGTTACGGCGTCATTGTTGAACGACGAGGCGTTCGAGCCTGTTTTCCCGACGGGGGACAGGAAAATACGAGTGCGAGTGGAGAAAGTAACGATACAGAAGGGGGAATTGCTGCTGCGGTTGATTCCGATACGGTAGCGTTACCGGCGGTTGGGGGTTTCCGTGAGGCGCGTGGCTGGGTCATGCTCAATTATTCTTGGGGCGTAATGCGGAAATTTGGGGGCCAGATTCGAAAGGGGGTGGAAATTTCGGGTGGTGGGGATGGTATTTTCGGGCTTATGAATGCAGTTTTGGAGATTGGATGCCGTTTATTGAAGGTGGGCTGGCCTGCCACGTTGGCGGGCAGAAATTGCATATTGGCACAGAGGAAGGGCGTTTTATTCGGACCTTTTCGGATTTGAAGTGCGGTTTTGGGCGTGCGGTGGATATGTGCGGTTTGATTTTGGGTGAATAATTGTTCAAATTTGACAAAAAAATCATTGCCGGTACAGGCTTTGACGATTATTATACATGGTTTGTGTATAAGGATTAACGGCTACCAAAGCCAAGTTTAGGCCAGAAGAGGTGCTTGAAATGGCATTGACGGGATCGGCAGACAGTGCAAGTTAGACGGACTACAACTGACGTTGGTGGTTGCGCGTTGTCGAAATGGTGGCTGGGAAATCGGTGTTTCTGCTTCAGTGCCGGGAAACGGACGAGGTTTTATTACCGGAGGCAGATGATGTAGCGTAAGAAAGACTACAACCTGCGTTCGTTTCTGCCCTGCTGGAAGGCTGCTTGGGGGCTTTTGGCCTGCGACGAGCAGCAGAGTGGGGCTCTGGGTTGAAGTGGAAACTGTTTGGGTTTCCGCTTTTTTTTGTGCTGCACGGAATTGTGGTGCCGGGCGAAAGAAAGGATGAAGCCGGCGGTTGATTTGGAAGAGAAAAGACAATGAGTCAGGAATTACTGCGAATTGTGGACAATATTGCTCGCGACAAGAATATCGACAAGGAGTCGATATTCGTGGATTTGGAAGAAGCGATGATCTCGGCGGCACGGAAGCATTTTGGTGATCCTGAAAGCGATATAGTGGTGAGCATCGACCGTGAGACGGGCGAAATCACGGCGTTCAAGGATGAGGTTGAAATCGATATACGGCAGCTCGGCCGGATTCCGGCACAGACAGCCAAGCAGGTGATGATCCAGAGGATACGGGCTGATGAGAGAGACAGCATCTACGCCGAGTTTGTGCAGCGAAGAGGTGAAATCATCAGCGGGACGGTTGTGCGTTATGAAGGGGGCACCCTCATTGTGAACCTGGACCACTGGACGGAAGCGTTTATGCCGCGAGGCGAGCAGATAATGGGCCAGACGCATCGGCCGGGCGAGCGAGTTCGGTGCTTGATTCTTGACGTAAAAGAGACGTCGAGTCAGGTCAAAATTATTCTTTCCCGCACGCACCCTGATTTTATCCGCCGATTGTTCGAGCTGGAAGTTCCTGAGATTAGTGAGAAGATTATTGAAATACGGGTAATGGCGCGAGAGGCAGGGTACCGAACCAAGGTTGCGGTTGCCTCGTTCGACGAGAAGGTTGACCCTGTTGGGGCGTGTGTTGGTGTTCGCGGCAGCCGAATAAAGAACATAGTCGATGAATTAGGCGGAGAGAAGATAGATATTGTCCGCTGGAACGAGTCATCACAGACGCTTGTGGCGAATGCACTTATGCCTGCGAAGGTGAGTGAGATTGCGCTGTGTTTTGAGCTGGGACGAGCAACGGTGGTGGTGGATGAGGACCAGTTGAGTCTGGCGATTGGCAAGCACGGGCAGAATGTGCGATTGGCAGCCCGGCTTACGGGGTGGGACATCGATATTCTGACGCCGGGTGAATACAACCAGGGGATTGAACGATTGACGAGCTGCATCAATGATATTGAGCAAGCCGACGACACTGTAGTTGATAGGCTGATAGCTCTGGGAGTTATATCGGTGCTGGATTTGGATGATGTAGGGGTCGAACCGCTGGTGGGGGAGCTTGGTATTGAGTCTGGGATTGCTGAGAAACTGGTTGCGGCGGCGGCCAAAGACGTGAAGGATATGGCGGCTGCGTCGAAACAGAACCTGGCCGAAGAGGTCCTCGAGCAAGAGACAAAAACGGAAGAGAGCGAGCAGGAGGGGGAGGCGCAACAGGAAGTAGAGAAGTAGATTAGGAGACTTTTTTGGCTTCTACAAGAGTTTACATTTTGGCAAAAGAACTCGGAGTCAAGAGTTCTGCGATAGTGAAGAAGTGCCAGGATGAGGAGCTGGAAGTCAAGAACCATATGTCGGTGATAAAGGCTGGTCTGGCGGCGACAATCCGGGAGTGGTTCAGCGAAGGTGAGAACATCACAACGGTCGAGACGGCGGATAAGGTGGACCTGAAGAAGGTTCGCATCAAGAAAAAAGTAAAGCGAAAAGCGGCCGTGAAGAAGAGGAAGGTCGCCAACGCCAAACGTGTCGAGAAGAAAACTAAGAAGCGTGCGAAGGCGACCGGTGCCGCAGAAGAGGAGCCAGGTGAGTCGGAGGCGGCGGCTTCGGAGGTGCAGGAGTCCGTGGAAGTGGATTCGGGCACGGCGGTAGCGACTGAAGAGCCTCCTGCAGCGGAAGCCGAGCGGGTAGGACCCGTTATTATTGTGGAGGAGCCCAAAGAGCCGGAGCCGATACTGCCGGCGGGGCCGATTCTGGAGAAGCCCGAGCCGGCCAAGCTGAGCGGTCCGCAAGTCGTTCGGATCGAAGCGCCCGAGCCGGTGCGACGACCGAGACCTAAGCCACGAGTGAGGTATGATGCGCCGGTAACCGAGCCTTTGATGTACAAGGAGGATGACGAAAGCGGGAAGTTGGCGGTCGCGAAGGACAAGAAACGGCCGGCGAAACGATCCAAGGAGAGGACACACGGTCGGCGGCGGGACGAGCGAGGTTTCGAGGACGCAAGAAGGCCCAAAGTCAGTACGAGATGGCGGCAGCGCGATATCGAAGAGCGACGTGCGCGGCTTGATGCGGCCGGTGGTGAGGGGCTGCGCTTGAGGCCGATGCGGAGAATCGTTACAAAGTCGGAGCGGGAAGCCGCGGTTCGCGGCAGGCCGAAGAAGGTCCTTGTAAGTGAGCCGATCACAGTGAAGGATTTGTCGGCGGCGCTGGCAATTAAAGCGTCGGAGATCATCGGCAAATTGATGCAACAGGGCGTAATGGCGACAGCCAATCAAGCAATAAGCAACGACGTGGCCGAGCTTGTTGCCCTGGAGTTCGACACGGAGCTGGTTGTGAAGGAGAGGACAAGTCTTGAAGAGCAGATACGGATCGAATTCGAAGAGCGGCAGAAAGATAATCTTACGAGACGAGCGGTGGTGGCGGCGATGCTTGGGCACGTTGACCACGGCAAGACGAGTCTGTTGGACAAGATACGTTCGACTCAGGTAGCCGCGGGTGAGGCAGGCGGAATCACGCAGCACATCGGGGCATCTCAGATTACGTGGGACAACAGGAACGTTACATTCCTGGATACGCCGGGGCACGAGGCGTTTACGGCTATGCGGGCGCGTGGCGCCAATATGACGGACGTGGTGGTTCTGGTGGTTGCGGCGGACGACGGTGTGATGCCTCAAACGATGGAAGCGATTGCGCACAGCAAAGCGGCGAATGTGCCTGTTATTGTGACATTGAACAAGATTGATTTGCCCGGGTGCGACATTAATCGGATTTATTCACAGTTGGCCGAGCACGAACTGACCCCTGTCGAATGGGGAGGAGAAACGGACGTGGTAAAAACCAGTGCGGTTACTGGTGAGGGTATAGACGATTTGCTGGAGCACCTGGATTTGATGGGTGAGCTGCTTGAGCTGGAGGCTGATGAGACGATTCCTGCCACGGGATGGGTCGTCGAGGCCCGGATGTCTTCGCAGCGAGGTCCGGTGGCGACGCTGCTGGTCAAGGAAGGGGAACTGAAGAAAGGCGACGTGGTTCTGGCGGGGCGCACTTACGGCAGGGTAAAACAATTGAAAGACAGCTTCGGCAAGAGCATCAAGTCAGCTTCAAGCTCCACGCCGGTAGAGATAACGGGCCTGAGCGATGTTCCGCAGGCGGGGGACAGGTTTTACTGCCTGGACGACATTAACAAGGCCAAGGCGGCGGCGGAGGAGAACCAGATACGTTTGAGAGAAAGCTCGCTGGCGGAGCGCACACAGGTAACTTTGGAGAACTTATTTAGCCAGATAGAAGCCGGCAAGACCGAAGAGCTGAATGTTATTATCCGCGCGGACGTGCAGGGCTCGGTTGACGTTTTGACGAAGTATTTGTCGGAGTTGAGCACGGATGAAGTGAAGATCAGGATACTGCACGCGGCCCCGGGTGGGATTACAGAAGGCGACGTTGTGCTGGCCGAAGCCTCGAATGCAATCATTGTGGGCTTCAACGTTGTCCCGGAAGAACAAGCGGGGAAGATAGCCGAAGCCAGGGGCGTAGAGGTACGGCTGTACAGTGTCATCTACCGGATAACGGAAGATCTGGAGAAATCGATGGTTGGTCTGCTCGAACCTGAGGAACAGGAGAAGACGTTGGGGCGGGCAACCGTACGAGCGACGTTTAAGATTTCGCGGGTTGGCACCATAGCGGGGTGTTACGTGAGCACCGGCACCGTGGCTAAGAACGCGAAGGCGCGATTGATACGCGACAACATAGTCATCAAAGACGGCCTGACTATAGAGTCGCTCAAGCATTTCAAAGATGACGTTCGCGAGGTCAAGACGGGTCTGGAGTGCGGCATCAAGATAGGCGGGTTCGACGATATTAAGATTGACGACGTTTTCGAGTTCTACGAGATTGTTAAAGTGGCGAGGACGCTTTGAATCGATCCCGAGCCCCTTCGACCCTTGGGGCGTGCTCGGGGCAGGGATGGGGATTTGGGCTGTGTTTGAATAGTGGTTGTTGATTGTTGGGTGTCATCCAGGAAAAGGTTGGGCCAACCGGTGGTGCGCGGGACGAAATACGGATGAATTATGGCGACTCGAAGACAGGCAAAAGTAGCAAGCGTGGTGAAAGAAGCAGTTAGTGAGGCTATAACACACCATCTGAGCGATCCGCGTATTGAGGGTCTTGTAAGTGTGACACGGGTAGATATGGCTCCTGATTTGCGTAATGCGGAAGTTTACTTGAGCATTTTCGGCCAGGACGAGTCGGCCCAGAACAAGACTTTCGCGGCGATATCGCACGCGAAGAACCGCATACAGTCTTTTGTAGCAGGGAGAGTGCAGAGCAAGTTCTGTCCTGTTTTGCATTTTCACAGGGATGACCACTTCAAGAAGACGCTTGAGACAATGAGGTTGATAGACCAGGCGGTGAGCGAGATGGATGAAAGGGACGCCGAAGAGGATTTTGGGGACGAGAAGGCCTGACCGATTTGCGAGGCGCCTTCGGCCGCAGGGGATGATATGAAGAACAGCAAAGACTACTCCAAGAAGGTGCAGAAGCTTTATCGCACACTGAAAGGGAAGTATCCGAAAGTGCAGAAGGTGACATACGAGGAGCCGCTGGATGCACTCGTTTATGCGATCATCAGCGAGGATACGAGTGATAGGGAGACAAAGGCGGCGCTTAAGCAATTCGGCGATTGCTTCATAGATTTGAACGATTTGCGTGTATCACGAATGGAAGAGATCGTCGAGATGTTGGGCGAGAACACGCCTGTTACGGGGAGGATAGCCTCAACATTGACGAGGGCATTGATGTGCGTGTTCGACGAGCATCACAAGGTGAGCTTAGAGGCGTTGAAGAAGATCGGCAAGCGGCCTGCCAGGGGTGCTCTGGAGAAGATGGATGGCGTGAGCCGGTTCGGCGTGGATTATTGCATGCTTACGTCTCTTGGCGGCCATGCCATACCGCTGACGGCAAATATGGTTGAATATCTTTGCCGCAACGAGCTGGTCCACCCTGAGGCTAATGAGCAGGAGATTGGGGGCTTTTTGGCCAAGCAGATTGCGGCGAAGAACGGATACGAGTTCTACAGGCTTCTGCGGCGCGAAAGCGAATCGCGTGTGAGAAAAAGGAAGAAACAGAAGAAGGCCAAAACGACTCGCAAGAAAAAGGTTAAGAAAACGACCAAGAGCAAGAAGAAAACCAAGAAGAAGACAAAGACTAAAACCAAGACGAAAAAGAAAAAGGCCAAGAAGTAGTACTCGATGCTTGATGTTCGATGGTTGTCGAGCATTGAGAGACTGATATCGAGTATCGCCGAACGAGAGAACGAGAGACGGAACGATGTCAAAAAAAGTATTGAAATTAGGTATCCCGGCAGGGAGTTTGCAAAAGGCGACGATTGAACTTTTCGACAAGGCCGGGTTTGGGATTCTGGATTCCGGAAGGAGCTATCTGCCTCGCATGGACGACGAGGAAATAGAGGCGGTATGCCTGCGGGCGCAGGAGATGAGCAGGTATGTCGCGGACGGTGTTCTGGATGCGGGGATTACGGGGTACGACTGGATAATGGAGAACGGCTCGGACGTGGTGGATGTTTGCGAGCTTGCTTACAGCAAGAGGACAAGCAATCCGGCGAGGTGGGTGCTGGCGGTGCCCAACGAGTCGCAAGTCAGCGATGTGAAGGGTTTGGCCGGGGGGATAATCGCAACCGAGCTGGTTAAGGTGACGGAGAAATACTTCGCCGAGAAGAATATCAAGGTGAAAGTTGAATTTAGCTGGGGGGCCACGGAGGTGAAGGCGCGGCTGGTGGATGCGATAGTAGAGCTTACCGAAACCGGCACATCACTGCGGGCGAACGATCTGCGGATAATAGATACGGTGATAACGTCCACGACGAGGCTCATCGCAAATAAGAAGGCCTGGGAGGACAAAGTCAAACGGCAGAAGATAGAGAATATCTCGATACTGCTGAACGCGGCGATCGAGGCCCGCGGCAAAGTGGGGCTGAAGATGAATATAAAGAAGGGTGCTCTGGAGTCGATACTGAAGATTTTGCCGGCCGAGAAGAGCCCGACTGTTTCATCTCTGGCCGATTCGGATTACGTGGCGATTGAGGTGATTATCGATGAGAAGATCGAGCGGACGTTAGTCCCGGCACTAAAGCGAGCGGGCGCATCGGGAATTATCACATATCCTCTGAACAAGGTCATACATTAGCAATTGATTATTGATGATTTACTATTGACATTTTGAGAGAACAATCGTAATCGTAAGGCCCTAATTGTTTCTCGCACTTCGCATCTATTCGCAAAGAAGGTGCTGCACTTACTGCGTATCTTTTATTCCGAGGTCGTCTTTTGTCAGTATGCTCTCGAATTTATACCCTGCCTGCGCGATGTTTTCTCCCGCCCCCTGTTTGCGGTCTATTACGCAGACGATTTCCTTGACGGTCGCACCGGCCTCGGTGATTACCTTGGCCGCCTCTATAACCTGCCCGCCGGTCGTGGCGATATCTTCAACGATCAGGACCACGTCGCCGGCCTTGAGCACCCCTTCAACCAACTTGCCCGTGCCGTAAGCCTTCTTACTGTTGCGAATGATTACCCAGTTCTTACCCGTTTCCATAGCAGTCGCCGCCGCCAGTGCCACGCCGCCCAATTCGGCCCCGGCGATAAGCGTGACATCATCGGTAATGTGTTTGGCAAATTCCTCGCCCAACGCCTTTAAGATGTCCGGGCAGGTCTCGAAAAGGTACTTATCGAGATAGTACTTGCTTCGCTTTCCACTGCGAAGAATGAAGTCACCCTCCAGATAAGCAGTCTCTTTGATACGCTTGATCAATTCTTCTCTGGTCATTTTACTGTTCCTTTTCGCCACGAAGGCACCAAGATTATGAAGCATCTATTTTTTCGTTCGCGGATCCTCGGCTGAATCCCTTCTTTCAATTTCTTTGTGACTTCGTGTCTTGGTGGCTGTTTTTTAGACGTTAAGTTCAACCTTTCTGCTCAGGTCTTTGTGGTATTTTTTGCGGATGGGCGTCACGATGTTCTTGATAAATTCATCCACCTGCTGCGGTGCCCTGCCGACGTAGCTTTTCGGGTCGAGGACTTTCTCGAAATCGACCTTTGCAAAGGCCAGGTCTGCTTTGAGCCGCCCGATCAAATCGTTGGGCCTGCCCAATTTCTTTACCTGCGCGGCCGCGGCGTGCGAGTGCAGTCTTATCCTCTCGTGCAGCTCCTGGCGATTGCCGCCGGCCTTGACCGCCGCCATCATGATATTTTCGGTGGCCATAAACGGCAGCTCGGCCGCGATTCGTGCGGCGATTACCTTCGGATAGACGACCAGCGAGTCGGTGACGTTGATGAGAATCTCTAAAATGCCGTCAACTGCCAAAAACGCCTCGGGAATAACCACCCGCCTGTTGGCCGAATCGTCGAGTGTTCTCTCGAGCCACTGCTCCGACGCCGTCATAGCAGGACTCGAAGCCAGGCTCAGCACAAGCCTGCTCAGCGCCGTCGCCCTTTCGCACCGCATCGGGTTCCTCTTATAAGCCATTGCGGATGAGCCGATCTGCGATTTTTCAAAGGGCTCTTCCACCTCTTTTAGATTCGCTAACAGCCGAACGTCGTTGCACAGCTTATGCGCCGACTGCGCTACCGACGCTAAGCAGTTTACGACAAGCGTGTCGATTTTGCGCTGGTACGTCTGGCCGGTGACGGCGCAGGTCTTCTTGAAGCCGAACGCCGCAGCCACCGCCTTATCGAGCTGCCTGACCTTGCTGTGGTTGCCCTCAAAAAGCGCCAAGAACGACGCCTGCGTGCCGGTCGTACCCTTGACGCCCCTAAAGGGCAGCGTCTCGAGCCGGTGTTCGATCTCCTGCAAATCCATCGCAAACTCGTAACACCACAGAGTCGCCCTCTTGCCGACGGTCGTCAACTGGGCCGGCTGATAATGCGTAAAGCCCAGAGTCGGAAGCTCACGGTGCTTCTTTGCGAATTTGGCTAACAGGTTTATTACCACCGCGACTTTGGCCGCGATCAGCTCGAGCGCTTCGCGTATGATTATCAGATCGGCGTTGTCACCGACGTAGCAGCTTGTCGCACCGAGATGGATTATCGGCGCAGCCTTCGGCGCCGCAGCCGCGAACGTGTGGACGTGCGCCATAACATCGTGGCGAAACTCCTTCTCGAAGCGCGCGGCCTTCTTGAAATCGATATCGTCGAGCCGCTTGGCCATCTGCCTTATCTGGCTTTGCTTGATATCCAGACCGAGCTTCTTCTGTGCCACGGCCAGCTCCAGCCAAAGCTCGCGCCAGATCCCGAACTTCGTCTGAGCACTGAAAAGCTCCGCCATCTCCCTCGATGCGTTCCGCTCGACAAGCGGACTTTGGTAAACAGAGTGTTTATTTGTCGTATTCCTGCTCATTTGCCAATATCGCCTACAAAGCTGCTATTTGATTTTCTTTTGTCTTTTATATGCACCAATTATCGCGTCGCCGATTTTCGCAGTTGGCACTTCATAATTCTCGAACTCGTCTATGTTGTCGTCTTTGATGTGTAGCTGTCCCTCTCCGATGTTTCCCCTGTGCTGACCCTTGGAGAAGTATCTGTTGCTGCTCACTTCGTCACTGGACAAGACCCAATACCTGATCGTATCCCTCCAGATGCCTATCCAAAGGAACACGTCCGCGCATCTGGTTTTAATCTGTTGAAAGTTCATATCGAACGGCCTGTCCGAATCGGACGTCAGGGCTTTTATGTAAAGCGGCTCGTGCGGCTTTTCAAAATCCACCGCTCTTGAGGTCTTTACCTCTATGCATATACCGTGCGATTTTCTCTTCTGATCTACCCAGTCCAACCACAGGTCGTATTGGTTTGAGTACTGCGGATCCAACTTTTTGCTTGGTTTTTTGATGCCACTCACGAGTTGTTTGATTTGCCCATAGGCCCACTTGTCGCCGAGCCTCCTGGGTGCCGAAATCTCAAATACATAGAGGTATAGATTTCGTTCTGTATATGAGTCTCTGAGTTGATAATAGTCATCCAGCGAAAGCTTGTTGGCAGCCAGGAGATGTGAGATTATGTATTCGTACTCGTTAAAAGGATAGACCGATACCAGGTTCTCCAATGATGCCGTGAAGTCTTCGGAGTTTTCTAATTGCTCTGTCAGCTTATCAAGTTGGGCCTTGAGCTTCTCCATATAGCACTCTCGTTACTTGCTGACCGGCAGGCAATCGAACAGGCTTTCAATCTCCGGTCTCTTTTCTTGTCCGGACTCCCCAGCGTCCGGCATCTTGGTGTCCCATTCGGCGTCAGCTTCGGGAAAAGGACTATTGAACTGCCATCCCGTATGTCCTGTCTGTCTGTAATGTTCCAGTCTGCGTATGGTTATCTCTGCAAAAATCGGATCGACATCGCAAGTAAAGCACCGCCTGCCTAACATTTCGCACCCAAGCAGTGTAGTCCCCGAATGCGCGAAAAAGTCCACGACGATATCGTCAGGGTCCGAGCTTGCTGATATGATCCTCTTTATTGCCTTGAGAGGTTTCTGTGCGTAGCATCCTGGCACATTCTCCTCCATCCTGTAAAACACCTGCTGAATGTCCACCCAGACGTTTCCGGCCCTGATGTTTTTTGATTTGCTTCGCTCCAAGTTCTCTGTCACCTGCCCGTTAACCTTCTTATAATAGCCCCTCAAGATTTTTGGAATATCGGTGTACTCAGCCTCGATATTGAATATGGGCTTGCCCTTGACATAGTACAAAAGTTCTTGTCTGACCGCCATCCAGTTCTTCTGCGTGCCGTAACCTCGCTGGTTTCTCATTGTAATGAAGCTGCGGGTCTTCCATTCTGTGAATTCTCTCATCATAATCATAAAGTCGGCAAGCGGCTGAAACCCTGCGTTCTGGTCGGCGCCCAGCCAGATGTACAAACTGGCATCGCTCTGTAACACTCCACTCGTCGCGCGCACCCATTTTCTGCTCCACTCTATGTAGTCTTTGACCGAAGTCCGACCTAAGTTGTCACTGTTGGTATTGCCGACTGCCAGGTTATAGGGGGGGTCCTGAATAGCCAAAGACGATTTCTCGGCGGTCATTAGTTCTGTAATCGCCTGTTCGTTGCCTGCATCAAAGCACCCAACCCTGTGTCCACTTACGGGGTCATGCCAAATCTGGCCCTGTTTCAGACGACAATGAGCAAGCAGGGCAGACCTAACACGCTTGCTGACGTCGATTCTTTTGAGTTTTTCTTTTGGCATGTAGTGTCCTCGGGATAGGTTCTCACTTCAGTTTTGCCTGGCGCTGGGCCAATAGGGTTTCGATTTGCTCGATGTCTGTTTCGCTCAGGAACCAGTCGCCTGCGAGGGCGGTTTCGGCGATCTGCGCCGGTCTTCGGGCACCGACAATGGCGGCGGTAACTTCCGGCCGGCGGAGAACCCAGCTCACAGCCAACTGGGCGCAGGTTTTGCCGTTTCTCTCGGCGATTTCCTTTAGCTGCTCGACGAGATCCATCGCGGTGCCAAACTTCGGCTCGTGAAAATCAGGATTCCTCCTTCGATGGTCGTCTAAGGGCAGTTCCGCGAGCCTCTCGGGGGTGAACTTGCCTGTCAGCAGGCCTCTTTGCATAGGGCTGTAGGCAACAACGCCGATATTGTTCTCTGCGCAGTAGCCCAACAATTCGTCTTCGGCCTCGCGATGGAGCATACTATAAGGGGGCTGGAGCGAGGCGACCGGATGAATCTTCTGGACACGCTCAAGATGCCCGACGTTGAAATTGGAAACTCCCAGGTATCGAACCTTGCCCTCGTCTTTGAGCCTGACCATCTCTTCCCAGGCCTCTTCGACGTCCTCGTCGGGATCGGGCCAGTGCATCTGATAGAGGTCTATCACCTCGACGCCAAGCCTCTTTAAGCTGGCGTGGCACTCCTGGCGGACCTCTTTGAGGCAACTGATCTTCTCCTTTTTCTCATTCCACAGAATCCCGCACTTCGTCGCGATCAGCGGCCTTTCGCTTGTCTGCTTGAGGGCTTCGCCGACCAGCTCCTCGGAATGGCCCAGCCCGTAAGCGGGGGCGGTATCTATCCAGTTTATGCCCATATCAAGGGCCTTGAGGATCGCCCCAATTGCCTCGTCGTCATCCTGCTGCCCCCATCCGAATTGCCACGGTCCGCCCATCGCCCAGGTGCCCAGGCCCACCGTCGTCAGTTCCAAATCCGTATCGCCCAATCTTCTTGTTTGCATAATCTGCACCCTGGAAATTCGAATCTCGCCAATAGGATATTACGATTGCGGCGCTTTATCAATAATTTTGTGTTTCTTGCCCGTCGCGCGGCCGATCAAGCGCATACGCTCGATGCCTTTGTTGGATGTCTAATCCTTTTCTATGAGGAAGAGGAATTCCCTATTGGGAAACTCGGCATCCCGCACCCATTCGGATGTCCATCGCATATCGGCCATAACATTTTTCTTGTAATCGACTTCTATTACTTCCTTGACCTTTCCACATTTGCAAATCGATTCGTTCAACTCATCAGCGGTGGCTCTGCCACCCGAACTGTAGGACAAGATAATGTGTTGTGTGCGAGTGTTGTTCAAAAGGCGTTCGATTGCCTCTACCGCGATAAACTTGCCCGTCTTCGGGTTACGACGAAACTCTTCAAAGATCGAGGCGGCAACCCTATCTGAGGTATCACTTCGTCTTCTTGCTTTCCCAAACAACTCTGGTTTGTCATTCAAGCAAATTGTCGACCAGATGTGGTAATAGGCGGCATATCTTACCCGCGAAGGCGGCATTTTCTCGTTATTGGACCCATAGGGAGGATCAAAATATGCCAGGTCACTTTCTGTGCTGTCAAGAACATTGAATATATCGTCTTGCAGGACCTGGTGCTCGTTTTCTGAAATCACGAAGTTCGGAATCTTCAGCAACATTCGATTGTAGGACCGAGGTGACCATCTTTTGAGGTATGCAGCGTAATGGCCTATTGTGCTATCAACAGAATCAAGCGCCAAGATGAGGCTTGTCAGTGCTACCGACCGTTCGGTCTCGTCTAAGGCGAGTTTATCAATCTCTTGGCGGATTGCATCGAGCTTTCGCGTATTGTGTATTTGCCATGGCTTCTTGAGGTTGTCGAGTTGCTTGGCGCAGCCCCCGTTGGGCTCGCCTCCATAATTCTCAGTAAACCAGCCGGTTTTGCCGGGTAAGGAATTGAGGTGATCGATGAGCTCCCTGTAGTGACCCTTTGAATGTTTGTTCAGCAGATAGCAACTTGCGAACACCTTTGACCAGACAGCGCTGTCATTCGCGATAATCTGATACCCCGAACGCGCAAGA
>JAGMDR010000016.1 GCA_023128595.1 Planctomycetota bacterium
CGCCATAAGCGGGTGGTCGGGCTCATCAATCTTGATCGCCACCGTGTTGCCGCTGCCCCACGGATGACCGGTAAACTTGCCACCCATCATCTCTTGGGCCTCCGGCCACTGGTAAAAGTTGTCCGTCGCGGCATGAACACCCACTATACCCTTGCCGCTCCTGACAAAATCCATCAGAGCCTTGCAACGCTCAGGAGTCTCTTTCGGGTCAAACTTCATGTGAGTCGTATTATTCAGACACACCGCGTCGAACTGCTTGAGATTCTCTTTCGTGAACACCGAATAATCGTCCGTAATCACCACCTCGTACGCACCGGTCTTCTTACCCATCATCTCGAGCGCCTTGTTCACCACAGGGATCGACCCGTGGAAGAACCCTTCGCAGCGCCAGAAGACTAACATCTTCCGCGGTTTGGCCTTGACAACCGCCTTCGAAGGCAGCGCCGCAGCTATCTTCTCAATCTCCTCGGCCTTGAGCTTACGCAGCTCCTTAGGCGATTCCGCCTGCACGCTGCCAACAACCAGCGACAAGCACAGCACACAAAGCAGTGTAATGCCAATTGCTTTTGATTCGCGAATCATTTTCATCCCTTTCATTTATCTCCAACATTTATCTCACAAACGACACGCCGTCTCCAATAATCAATAGTAAATAATCAATTCTAAAGGTGCCACGGACTTCGCATCGGCCTCGACAGCATCCTGTTCGCCGCGTCATTGCCCGGGAAAACCTCCTTATCAGGGTCCCACCTGAGTTTCTGCTCCGTGAGCATCGCAATCTCACCTAACAACCCGACACTTATGGAACGATGCGCAACCTCAGCAGGGGCAATCGGCTCTTTACGGCTCTTGATGCAATCTAAGAAGTTCTGCCTATGGTCACGGCTCTCGTACAAATGAATTTCGTTCGGGCCGATCACCTCCTCAAGAACGCTCTTGGGATTGGCCTCAAGCTTGCCGCGCTTCACATACACCCACCGTCCGTTCTCGCCGTACCACTTCGTTCCCTGCGGAATCTGCTTATTATTGGCCACCGTCATCACAATTCCGTTGGCGTACTTACACGTGAACTTGTACGTCATTGGCACATCGTAGATGCCGTCCTTTGGATATTCACCCTTTCCCACGATCTCGACAGGCCCGGTCCGTTCGGTGTCCAGCCCCCAATGCGCAATGTCGATATGATGCCCCGCCCAGTCGGTAAGCTGACCGCCCGAATAATCCATCATCCACCGCCAGTTCCAGTGCATAATGCCCCTGTACGGGACCCACGGAGCAGGCCCAAGCCACCAGTTCCAGTCCACACCCTCGGGCACCGGCTGCACCGGCTTGTTGTCCGAGCCGCCACCGGTCGGCAGGCCCACCTCAACCTTGGAGACCTTGCCGATCCGCCCGTTGCGAACCAGCTCGCACGCACGGTGGAAATTCGAGCCGGAACGCTGCTGACTTCCCGTCTGCCACACTATGCCGTACCGCTTCACCGCCTCGCACATCGCCCGCCCTTCACCAATCGTACGCGCAAAAGGCTTCTGAGCGTGAACATCAAGCCCGGCACGCGCCGCAGCTATCGCCGGTATCGAATGCCAGTGGTCGGGCATAGCCAGCGTCACAGCGTCGAGATCGCCGCGACCGATAAGCTCGCGGAAATCCAGATACGTCGCGCAGTCGCTGGTCTTATACCTGTCATCCACAATCTTCTTCGCATTGTTACGCTTACTTCTGTCCACATCGCAGACGGCTACAACCTGAACTTCCTTCTTGCCCAAAAACCCGCGCATATCACCTGTGCCCATGCCGCCCACTCCTATGGCGCCCATCGCGATGCGATTGCTCGGCGCCACACTGCCGGCCCTGCCCAGCGCTGCCGAGGGCACAATATACGCAAATGCCATCGCACCCGCTGTAATACCGGTCGCGCGTTTGAGAAACTGCCGACGATCAAGTTTTCTTTTATTCATCATAAAACTCCCAGATTCTTTCTCTCGTACTGCGTAGTTCACAATTCACAAATCGTACTTAATGAATCAATAGTAAACAATCAATTCTAAAGGTGCCACGGCGCACGCATCGGCCGCGAAAGCAGCTTGCTCGCATCCGGATCGCCAATAAGCACTTCGCGCTCCGGGTCCCATTTGAGACCTCGGCCTAACTTGTACGCTATGTTTCCAAGGTGACAAACACTCACCGACCGGCAGCCAACCTCTATATCGCAAATCGGTTTGCTCCGATTGCGAACGGCATCGAGCCAATCAACGTAATGGTTCTTACTCTCATACAAATGAATTTCATTCGGCCCGATCTTCTGGTCCTTCAGATTCTCCGGCTCCGTCCTCAAGTGCCCGCGATTCGTCTCGACTTTGCCCTTGGTCCCCGTAAACAAAACGCCGTTTGCACTATCGCGCGTCATCGTAACGCCGCTGGCGTACTTATACGTCAGCACCCTGTAATCCTTGCCGTCCGGCGGAATAATCTCAACCGGCCCGCTCTCGTCCATACCCATGCCCCACTGCGCAATATCGAAATGGTGCGCCCCCCAGTCCGTCATACCACCGCCGCCGAAACTGCTGTGATTACGCCAGTGAGGAAATCCGTCCCAGCTCAAATGCGGCGATAATTCCTTATTATAAGGCCTCCACAGCGCAGGGCCAAGCCACATCTCCCAGTCTAAGTAATCCGGCACAGGCATCACAGGCAGCTTGTCAGCCGCCGGCGGACCACCGACGCCAACCGTAACGTGCTTCAAATCACCGATATACCCGTTCTGCACAAGCTCGCACCCCAACCTAAAATGCCAGTCCGAACGCTGCATACTGCCCGTCTGGAAAACACGCCCGTAACGCCGCACCGCATTGACCATCGCCCTGGCCTCAACGATAGTCTGCGAAAGAGGCTTCTCGCAGTAAATATCCTTCCCCGCCTTGGCCGACTGGATCACCGTAATCGCGTGCCAGTGGTCCGGCGTCGAAATCACAACCGCATCAATGTCATCCCTGGCTAACAAATCACGAAAGTTACCATACGCCTTACACTCGTACGGACGGCTCGTCTTACTCTTGTAATGGTCCTCGACGATCTTCTTGCCGCGAGCTAACTTGAGCTTATCGACATCACAAGCAGCCAACACCTGCGTCCCGCGTGAGTTCAAAAACGACCTCATCAAATGCTTGCTCTGCTTGCCGGCACCGATAAAGCCCAACGTAATCCGATCACTCGCCGCCGTAGCGTCCGCCTTGCCCAAAGCAGATGACGCAACTACATACGGAAAACCAACAGCAGCCGCCGATGCCCCGGCTGCCCTCCGTAGAAACTGCCGCCGACTCACCCGTCTCATACTCATATCCGTCACTCCGAACCAATAATCAATAGTAAATAATCAATCCTAAAAACGCCGGCCGCACCTGCGAGGAGCTTGCGCCGGCTGATTGTATCTCGTGCCGTCATAAGCAACTTTCCCGTAATAAGTTAACGGCCTGCCGAGCGTCACCACGCCCGGCAGGCCAATTCTCTATCTTGACTCTTTGTCAAACGCCGAGTCAAACGCAACCTGCGAAGGCTTGAAGTCAACGTTCTTGACGAACTCGCAGGCTTCTTTGGCGCCGTGCTCACGGTCCATCCGGCTGTCTTCCCACTCAATCGAAAGCGGTCCCTGATAACCGATATCATTGAGCGCTACTATGATCTCCTCGAAATTGATATCCCCGTGACCAATCGAGCGGAAGTCCCAGAAACGCCGAGGATCGGCAAACTCCGTATGACCGCCGAATACGCCCACAGTACCGTCACCGTGTCCCCACCACGCATCCTTCATGTGGCAGTGGAAAATACGATCACCAAACGTCCGAATGAACTTCACATAATCGACGCCCTGATAGCCGAGGTGGCTCGGGTCATAGTTGAAGCCGAAGCACTCGTGCCCGTCAACCGCCTCAACCGCACGCTGCGCAGAGGCAATATCAAAAGCAATCTCCGTCGGATGCACTTCCAGAGCGAACTTCACCCCTTCCTTCTTGAAAGCATCGAGAATCGGCGTCCACCGTTTTGCAAAGTCTTTGTAACCGACCTCAATCATATCCGGCGTCACCGGCGGAAAAGAATACACCAAATGCCAGATCGAGCTGCCCGTAAAACCGTTCACCACGTCCACGCCCAACTTCCTCGCCGCCTTCGCTGCATTAATCACGCCCTCGGCCGCACGCTCCTGCACGCCCGCAGGCTCGCCGTCGCCCCAGACATCCGGCGGAAGTATCGATTGATGACGCGCGTCGATATTGTCGCAAACCGCCTGCCCGACCAAGTGCGTCGAAATCGCAAAGACTTTAAGCCCGTTCTTTTTCAGCAGCTCACGCTTGGCCTTGCAGTAGCCGTCGTCCGCCAGCGCCTTATCCACCTCGAAGTGGTCGCCCCAGCAGGCCAGCTCAAGGCCCTCATAGCCCCAGCTCGCCGCCTTTTTCGCCAATTCCGCCAGCGTCAAATCCGCCCACTGCCCCGTAAAGAGTGTTACAGCTCTTGCCATTTCTTAATCTCCTTATCTAAAATTGGAAGCTTTCCATATAGTGCATCGCTCCAAAGAAAAAAACGCTTGCGAGCACCGTTTTATTGCATTTTCCTCCGTGTTGAGAAAAACTAATATGTAACTTGCTGTACCAAAAAGACTTACGCCCCAAAACCGGCCCCATGCCGCCCGGGGCTTAAAAGCGTCCCAACATTATACCTTCACGCCGCCGGCACGCAATCGAAATTTCTCCCGAAAATACCCCCCCCTTCACCTCACATTTGTCAGCCTAAACACATACGCATCCCTGCAGGGCATTTCATCAATACTCAATTGCGGCACCTCTATAGCGACATTCCCACCCGCCGTCTGGAACTCAAGCGGTTTTCCCAATCCCAGTATCGTAACAGCGGTCTTCTTCGAGGGCTTGACGTCTGTTAGCACGAACTTGCCAACAGGCCGGCGCGGCGTAATGGCATAGAGTATGTTACCCTTGGACGTGAAGAATGCCTCGATGACCGCCCTTCCGCCGCTCGGCTTCTTGGTCATCTCTTTGATGTCATATTTGGCTCGATACGTCTTGCCGTAGCCGACCTCCGGCCTCTCACCCTCGCTCCACTGGACGCTCTTGCGCCACGGCCTCGTGCCATATATCGCCTCGCCGTTGACCTCCAGCCATTGGCCTATCTCAAGCAGCCGTTCTTCCATTATCACCGGAATCCGCCCGTCAGCGGTCGGCCCGATATCAAGCAGAAAGTTCCCGCCCCTGCTGACAAAGTCTATCAGCATAAGCACAAGCTCACGCCCAGACCTGTAGTCCGACAGTGACTCGGCCCGGCTGTACCCGAATGAATGGCCCATCCCACGGTTCTCCTCCCATGCATGACCGGTGCCTTTAAGACCAGCACCGTACTCGGTCGTATAGTAACCGCCGTGCTTGTGACGAATCCCCTTGCCCCAACGGTCGTTGACAGCAACCTCGTCCTTGCACGGCGACTCGTTAAAAAGCCAGCCAAGAAACTCCTCGCTCCTCCACTCCTCCGCCGGCAAGTCCCATTCACCGTCTGCAAAAATCACCGACGGCTTATAACGCCGCACCACATCCTTAAACTGCGGCAGCATGTGTTCATCGACGTAACCGGCCCTGTCACTAAGCCACAGTGGATTGTACCACTCATACAAAGAATAGTAGAGCCCCATCCTCAGTCCCTCATTGCGAACGGCTTCACCCAATTCACCTAACAGGTCACGCTTCGGCCCGGCGTCCACTGAGTTCCAAGGCCGACCCCACGCCTTGTTGGCATACGCACACGGCCACAGACAAAAGCCGTCATGGTACTTCGCCGTCAATATAACGTATTTGGCCCCCGACCGCCGGAACATCTCCGCCCAACGGACCGGCTCAAAGAGTTCGGCCTTGAACATCGGAACAAAGTCAGAGCACTCGAAATCCTCGCCATAACTCTTCGCATGATATTGCCACCACGCCCCGTTCCTCTTCTTATCCCTCTCAACCCGCGCCCAGTACCATTCGGCGTACTGACCCTTCACCGACCACCCCGGCACCGAATAAAAACCCCAGCAAACCAAAATCCCGAACTTGGCATCGACCCACCACTTCGGCGTAGCACGCTTGTCCAATGACTCCCAATTCGCCTCGTACTTTGCCTCCACAGTCCTCTGCGCACCGCTCTGCGCCAAGACGCACGAGTTCCCCGGCCTCAACGTCACGAGAACCAGACACGCCACAAACATCGGCCGGATGGTCGCTCTCATCAGATATGTCCTCCTTGCCTTAGTGCTTTTGTCTCATTTGCCGGCAACCCGTCCGCCTGTGTCGCTACTCGGCAATGAACGAGGCATACCTCCTTGCCAGCTCGGCCCGCTTCGGCATCTCGCCTTGGCCAACCCATATCCGATATCGCAGCTTCAACGTCTGCCCGGCCTTGATCGTGTGTTTGAAAAAAGCACCGAATCGCCCATAGTCACGATACGCAGAATAGATCGTCCCCTTCGGATTGCTCGGATGATTTATATGCTGCACACTATACCGCTTACCGTTGAGCCCGTACTCCATCCCAACCCACGGCATATCCTTGTCCTTCTTCGGGTCAATCCCATCCTTATGGAATAGATACTTCGCCTTAACATCCGCCCCGCCCGCAGCAACGTCATTATGCGGTCGATATTGAAAGCCCGCATGCTCCGGATCTCCATTCAGATAAACCTCGCCGGCAACCGCCTTCAATTCCGTCTCGAAATCCAGCAGCAAAATCGTCTCCCCGCTCGGACGATAGACCGTCGTACACCGCTTCTCCTCAACCATCACTTTCCCCTCCCCACTCTCCCCACTCTTCCAGTGAATCAGCGCCGTCGAACTCGCCTTGTGCCCGTCGGTCTTCTTCTCCACAAACTTCTGGTGCACCTGCGCAACACCCCTTGACATATGCCATGTATCGTACGACTGCCCACCACATTCCAACCTGTTCCAGCCTATGAATATCCCGCGATGATGCGGAAACTTGGTCCCCTTCGAATAAGGACCCTCCCCGTCCGGCCCATTCGTCAGCAGATTCTTGCCTTCCTCATCGAAAACATGATGCAGAACCTTATAAGTCTCAAAAACCCGCTGCTCGCTCGACGTATCGTAAGCATACATATACCGCGTTACCTTGCGCCCGCCAAAGAGCAAATCAAGATATTCCCCCTCCTTGTCCGCCCAGGAAAAACCCGCCCCCTTCGCAACCCCAAAACCACAAATAATCACAGCAACCAATAACCCGCAAACAATTCTCGTCCTACCATTCATAATGGTCCCCTTCCTTTCTATTTATACGTCTGCATCGTTTAGCCGTCATCGCCACGACGACGGCAATCAGCACCGCACATCCCTAAAGCGGAACAATCCAGATATTCCTGAACGAAACCGCATTCCCATGGTTCTGCAGCAGAATCGGCCCGGGATCAGGCCCTTCCTGACGCCCCGCCCCCGTCTTGTTCGGCACCTTCTCATCGTCATGCACCAAAACCCCGTTGTGCCACAACGTAATCCGCGCGTCTTTGACCTTTTTCTGTCCCTCGAATCGTGCAGCATGGAAAATAATGTCATAGCTCTGCCACTCGCCCGGCGGCCTCGATACGTTCTTATCCGGTTCCTTGAACTTATAGATCGACGCCCCCTCATTCTTCCTCGCCGGCTGACCGTAAGAATCGAGGATTTGAAGCTCATACCGACGCTGGATATATACCCCGCTGTTGCCCCGACCCTGCCCCTTAACGTTAGGCGGCATCTGCGGAATCTTAAACTCGATATGCATCTTAAAATCGGTAAAATCCCGCTTCGTCCAGATGCTCCCGCTCTTCGGCGCAATCGTCGCCACGCCGCCCTCAACGTCCCAGCCGATTTTCTTCTCCTCATCGTTCTTGTCCTTACCCGCCGTCCAGTGCTTCGAGAGGTCCTTCCCGTCAAAAAGCATTATCGCCTCCTTCGGCGAAACTGCCTCGATCGTAACCTTAGGCGGCTCGGCGTAGTCGTGCCATATCCGCTCGGCATCCGCAACCTCGATCTTACCCTCGTGCACATAAAGCCGATAACGAAAAACATGGTCCTCACCGGGCCTCATCTCCCAGTCAGTCGCCTGCGAAGGACAGAAATTGAAGAACACCTGCCCGCTCGGCCAAATCCGCATCGGCTCAGGATGCTCGAAATTCTCCGGATGACTGTAGAACGTCACCCCCTCCCACCCGTCAATCTCACCCGACGTATCGCACCACCGCGCCCGCGTTGTGTGCCCATCCTTGCGGTTCTTACCCTCGCTCGTCAGATACACAGAGTTCTCCTCATCCCACTCGGCCGCACCGCGAAAACCGAACCCGCCGTAACGATACTTGACCTGACGCAAAGCACTGTCCGCAACGCACCGCTGAGTCGATTTGAAATCCCAAAGCCAATAACCCTTGCTCACCCCGCCAACATTATACACCCGAACGTCCCAAACCTCATTGAGAACAACCTTCTCGCCCGAATCCGTCTTCAAAACAACATGCTCCTGCTCCGCCTCGAACCCGCCGTAAATCGGGCCGTCCGTCGTCGAGAGGAACTTTACAAACCGCACCGTCCCCTGCCCCCCTTTGAGATTCCAGAAATCTACCGGCTTGCCCTCGAACTCCGTATGCGTCCACGGCATCCATATCCCCAGATGATGAATATGGTCCGCAGGATGAATATTCGTCAGAACCGTACCCTTAGGCGACCACAACGGATGAATAAACCCGCTCCGCTCATAAAGCTTGTCCTGACCCTCCGGAGGCGGCACTATCGCATGATTGTACCGCAACACTCTCACCTGCCCCGCGTACCATATCTCATAATAGTCCTCGTGCTTCCTCACAGAAATCGGAAGTGCGCTTTTCGACGGCCCTCGCCCCGGCGGCAACTTGCGCAACGGCGCCTCTGTCAGCTCGAAAGTCCGTTTCGCCCCCGCCGCCGTCTCGCCCGAGAGAACAAACCATAGCCTCGCAGGACTCCCCGCCTCCACCTGCGCCACCTGCGCCGAATAAAGCCGACGACTCGAACTCCCCACCTCTCGCAATACATACTCGGCATCGGGAAAACCCAGAGCCACCCCGTCGAGCGACACGCACACCGGCGTATCGACCCGCGTATGCTCCCCGGCCTCCACCGTAATCCTCGCCAAAGGCGCAGCAGCACCGGCCGACTGGACCGCACACACACCAAATAAAGCCAAAACCATAATCGAGCTTGCCACAATTGATATGAGCCTTTGCATTGTTGTCCTCCTTTCGGTCAACGTTTCTTATCCACCATTTCTCTTGAGCAAAGCATGAATGCTAATACTAATGCCCCCCACAATCAAGCATGATCTCTCAGATTTCTCCACCCGCTACCCGCAGTCATTGCGAGCGAGGCAAAGCCGAGCGCGGCAATCTCACTCCCACTATCACGATTTCAACCAAAACCCCGATAGTCCGCCTCCACCCGAACCAATCACAACACAATAATTAGCCCGGGGTCTGACCCTGGGTTCTTCCCCCTATATGCTGCCGCCAAGCCTGCACACCCTCTGCCAGGCGCGCAGAATACCCCCGCATCATTCTTTGCGCAGAAAATGCCGGCCGGTCTGTTGCTCAACGGATGCCGCAAACATCCGGCGGACAAGAACCGTCAGGGTAGCAACGCCGGACCAAAACCCAAGGTGACCAGGCCGTCTCGTTATCGCACGCGTCACGCGCCTTGACACGGAAGCTAAAGCCCTGGTCCGCCCTCATTAAGAAAACTATGTGGCACCGAACAGGCGACCAACCCCTACTCTTGCTGCCGTCGGTCTTGCACTCGAAATAGTACTCTACGTAGCCGCTGTCGTCCGTAGCCTCCGCCGCCGTCATCTCGGCCCACCAATTCATATTCGAGCTGCTGTGCCTGCACTCGCACGGCGCGAATTCCCAATACCCCGGCGGATAGGGAAACACCGGTGGCGTGCTATCATCGCACGGAGTCGTTACGCAACCTACCGTCGACCAATCTGTCACCTCCCCGTTGCCCTTGTTACGAGCTCTAACCCGGTAGCAGTACTGCGTCCGGTCCGAAAGACCTGTATCCGTATAGCTCCACGTCCCTATCCAGCCGCTGTTGTTGCCCTTACCGGTCGTCTCGTCGAACTCGTATTCAACCTCGCCGCCGTCCCCAGCTATCGCCTCGACTGCCACCATCGTTATTATGCTCGCCGAGGTTGCGATAGGTGGGACAAGCCACTGCATAGGATTTGGCTCTGGTGCCGGAGCTACCGGCGTGGTCGCGCAACGCGGCTCCGACCAGTCCGTCTCGATACCGTTGCCTGTATTACGCGCCTTGACCCTGTAGCAGTACGAATTCGCATCCGACAGACCCGTATCCGTATAAGTTGCAGCGTCCCGCCAACCGCTGTGGCTGCCCCCGGGGTTGCCGCTCAGCTCCTCGAAGTAGTATTGCACCCCGCTGCCGTCCGTTGATGTAGCCGTTGTCCCCGTCATCGTAATTGTGCTGTGCGAAGTCGCATTGGGCCCCTTCGCCCACGTCATCGGGTCCGGCGTCGGAGCCGAAAGCGTAGTTGCCGAGCCCACCTCTGAGAAGCCCGTCTCCAGATGGTTGCCCTTGTTGCGGACCTTGACCCGGTACGAGTATCCCGTGCCCCTGTCAAGGCCATCATCGATATGGGTGCTGTCTTCCTGCCAGCCGCTGTCGCTGCCGCCCGGATTGCCGCTGATCTCCTCAAAGAAGTATTCCACTCCGCTGCCGTCGCTCGAATTGGCGTCGCTCGCTGTCATCGTGATTCTGCTCTCCGAACTCGCGTTAGGCTCGCTCTTCCAGGTCATAGGATTAGGCGTCGGCAGCGGCAGTGGCTGCCAATTCGCCACAAGTACGGCATAATCCGCCAGATCGACCCCGCCGTCTCTGTCGAGGTCCTCACGCAGCAGCGGCAGGTGGTAGGGCCATTTCTTCGCAAACAGCATCATATCCTGGAAATCCACCAGACCGTCCAGATTCAAATCCGCAACGTTTCCAACACTCGACAGCGACATACTCGCCTCGGCCGTCCCTCCGTATCGACCGGCATTTATCCACCCGCCGTGCGGCCACAATTCCCCGCTGTAAGGCCACGATTCCAGATGCCAGTCTGAAAGAGGGTCGCCCTCATCTATGCACCGGCTGGTCACGCCGTCTTTGACCCACATCTCGATACCGGCATCCCATCTGCCCGACTCGGATTTCAAATGATAGTCGCCGTCAACCCAGAAATCATCATCAGCTTCAGCCGTGCCGTTCGGGTCCCAATAACCGGCCTCGGCAAAGCAAGGGTCCCTGATAGCATCACCCGGGCCCGCCGATGCGCCGCCCCCAAAGTGACCGCCTGCGTTTACCCAAAAGCTGTTGTATGAGCTGCCGCTTGCGCCGTAAACCCCGCCCGTATCGTCGGCTTCGTTGAATGCTATTATGTTGTTCGCCAGAGAACCGGTGCAGTAGGACACCGCAGCGCCCCGCTGGGCCCTGTTGCCCACAATGGTATTGTTGTACACGCCTCCGCCGCAGCTATCCAGACCGCCCCCGAATTGAGCTTGATTCCCGGCGATAATGTTATGGCTGAGGCCGCCGCTGCAATTATACAGCCCGCCGCCCAGACTGCCCGACTTGTTGCCGACAATGATGTTATCCTCTATCCGGCGGAACCCCTGAAAGATCGCCCCGCCGTTACTCGTCGCCTGGTTGTCTGTGATTACGTTGCCGATGATCTCGCCGCCGCACTCATACATCGCCCCGCCGTTGCCCAGCTTCGTATTATTCGTAATCTCATTGCCGATGATGTCACCGAAACACATATACATACCGCCGCCGTCACCGTTATGCGTTATCGCGTTCCCGGCGATCAGCCCGCGGCACGCCGAAATGCCCGTTGGACTATTGGACGTTATCGTGTTGCTCAGGATTGTCGGGGCCGCACTGTTCACCCCCGTGATGCCGTTGTTCGTGCACTCTTTGATAATGTTCTTTGCAATCGTCGGTGACGTGCCGTAGCAGTAGATGCCCCGGCCGGTAATCGTAAAGCCGATAATTATCGACCCGCCCGTCTCACCAAAGTCAAACCTCACGCTGTACCCGGACGCCGCCGTGATATTCGTTGTCTCGACAACGCTTTGAATGTCGGGGTCCTGGCTCGTAAGCCTGACCGCCTTGCCGTTGAACCTGATATTCTCGTTATACGTCCCAGGCTTGACGACAATGGTATCGCCATCCGATGTCCCCAAGTCGTCGATGGCGTCCTGGATCTTCCTGAAATCCGCACCCGTACCGTCATCGTCAACGGTGATTATCTTGCCCTCGGCGCAAAAGACCGGCACTAACAATATCAACATAAAAAGCATCTTCTTCATATCTATATCCGTCCTCCTTGATAAACCAAACTTACACGTCATTGTACCAGATAAGGCGCCCCGGTTCAAGAAAAAAGTGCTTCATCCGGTTAATGAGTAGGTGGCCTCACAAACCAGGCCCTCGGACTTGGCTGGAGAGAAAAATCGTTTGGGCAGAGGCTCAAATTTGGGGCACAGGGGGAAAATTTGTGCCTCTGCGGCCCCGAACGATTTTTCTCGGTCATACGATACCCCAATCTCACCTATCCATTTCCCGGATGAACCCAAAAAGTATCATCTTAGCTCTTCCGACACCGCGCAGGGCCCCATAAACAAGCTCTCTGGGGACCCTGCCTTCCTATTCATTTCTGCCAAAAAGGCGCGAGCTTTCATAAATTTTTTGCGAATTCTTACCTATTTTAACATCGGGCCTTGCGCAGCCCCTCTTTTTGATGGAAATGCGGGTCGACGGCTTCTCAGCAGGGCTGCTGAACACACGCCGGGCAGGTCTCTCGCAGGACCGGAAAACTCTACGGCGCCAAATTGCCAAGGAAGCAACTTTTTCGGACTAACCCCTCTTCCCGTAAAGCCGGAGCGCATCGTCAAGTTCGTAATCGACGATTTCTTCAGGCTGGAAAAACAGCCCGATTTCGCACTCGGCCGATTCGGG
>JAGMDR010000160.1 GCA_023128595.1 Planctomycetota bacterium
AAATTTGTGCCTCTGGGGCCCCGAACGATTTTTCTCGGTCATACGATACGCCAATCTCACCTATCCATTTCCCGGATGAACCATAAATACATAATTTGGCAAGGCTTAATTCAAGCCGGGGCTGACGCGCATGAATAAGTGTACCCTACGCGAAGTTGCCACCTGCCCAACAAACTCCGGCTGCAAATCTCAGAACTCACGCAGCCGTATGCCCTTAAACTGAACTAACATATCTGGCCCCCGGTGGACCTGCAAGGCCAGTTTGCCGCTCGGCACCCGCCGTGGGTCGTCGTCTTGAATCTCACACATCACCACGCCGTTAATCTTCAATACTACGTGTCCGCCCTTGGCGATAACGGTGTAATCGTTCCACTGCTTATCCTTGACATGTTTCAGCAGCTCCGCAGGGTCGCCCACGCTGCCGACCACCTTAATTTTCCCGTCCTTATCGACAACGACCTTCTGGCCACGCTGTGCAATTATCCCCCTGCGAGTATATTCCATCACCACCCCTGTCCACCGGTTGTCCGCCGAAAAGTCCGCCTGGCAGCCCACCAGCGCCTCAGGGCCCATCCCGGTACGCTCCTCGCTTCTATAGTAAATCCCGGAATTGCCGTTTTCGATTCGAAATTTGAGCCGCAGCTCGAAGTCCCTAACGTCCCCGCCGGTCCATATCAGAAAGTTGTTCTCCGAAATGCGATTCTCCGGCGTAGTCTCTCCCGTAATGCTCCCGTCCCTAACCGACCAAATCCGCGGATTGCCCCTCCACCCCGTCAAATCCTTACCGTTGAACAGACTCTTGAATCCCGGCTCCACTCTTGCCCCTGCTTCAGCGCTCGGGGTGGTATCGACCTGCAAATCCCCCGTCGCAAACTGTATCCCGTCCAGATAGAACCGCAGAATCGCCTCATTCCACCATATCTCGCTGCGATGCCCGAACGCACTGTAAAAAACGCGACCCTTGCCATACTGCTTCACCCACGCCAAAGCAAAATCATTGTCCTTGCGATGAATCCACGGCACCGTCATATTGCTCGTCTTCGTATCTAACGTCAGCAGCACACGGACTTTCTCGCGAGAGTACGGATCGCGAAACTGAAATATCTCCTCAGCTAAGCGAAAATCCTTACCGCCGAATGCTCTTAACAGCGGATTCCCCGGCTCCTCTAACTTAACGCCCACCTCCTCATTCCACGGATGCCCCCAGTATCCCGCACCGAGCATCTCTAAGAATTCAGGCCAGTGCGTATTGCCTCCTATTGCGTGATGATATGCCACAATCCCGCCGTCGTCGGAAATCCAGTCGAGCAGACTCTTGCGCAGCAGCTTCTCCACCGCGTCTTTATCCGCGCCGTAGGCCTTGAGCTTCTCCATATCCTCGTCCGTCGGTCGAATCCACTGCCCGTTGCTGTTGTTCATTATGATCGCGTCGAACCGCTTGAGATTCTCCGGCAGGTACATCGCCACGTCGTCGCTCACGACCGGCTCGAACGCACCGGTCCTTTCCCCTAACAGCCGCATCGCGTATTCCGCCTGCGGGATCGAATAGCCCTTATGCGGCGACTTTTCCATAAACGGCGTGTTCCAGATTAACACGCGCCGATGCCTCTTGGGCGCCACGCTTGCCTTTTGGGGGACCGCTGCTTCAATGAGCTTGGCCTGCTGCTTCGTCACCTCGCCCCTCGCCAAACCCGACACACCCAGCATCACCGCCGTCACAACAACAATTCTGAAAAAAACCCTGCTCAACATAATCCAAATCTCCTTACTCTCACATTTCGCCCAACCGCTCACCAATCAATTACTCAACCTGACCGTTGCTGAGGCTTAAATTGCAACAGGATAACAAAGATTGTCATTCCCGCGAAAGCGGGTATCCGTGTCTAAAAAAAGTAGCCTTTACAAAGACCAGCCCTTTCGATATTCCCGGCGAAGGGCCTCATTGGCCTTGGCAATGTTCACGATTTTCATTGCAGCCGGGTCGAACTCTATCTTGCCCTCGAATTGCGTCGCGACATTGCCCAAAAGGACAAACTCCGCCAGGGGACCCGCATAATCGAAGTTCGACATCGCCGCCGGGCCTCCCTTGCACGCATCAACCCATTCGCGCTCGTGCCCCCGCGAGCGAGGCAGTGAAGATTCCGGCACTTCGAAGCCCTCGAATTTGTCCTTGGGAAGCAGCGTATAAGATGTATTGTGTCCGGTCGAGTGCAGCATGCCCTTTGTCCCTACCAATAGACAACCCGCGTGGTCCTGCCACCTCTTCTCTCCCGCATCGCCCCAGTCAAGTCGCCGGCCCATCATCTCCTCGATTTTACCCCGAGGTCCCGGCGCACGACCACCGCCGTTATACCAGTTGATCCGTACCGGCGGCATTTCTCGACGTGCGGGAAAATCGTACCGGACGATCTCCCACTTTGGAAAAGTATCCTTGTGGTACCCCGATACCTCCGCCTGCAAACTGAAAAGCTGCTTCTGTGGCACGGGCATCCTGCCCGTGTCTTCCAGATCATCGGCAGGATGCCGATGCCACGCCTTAGCCGGCCAAAGCGAGTCAAGCCTCAGGCCCTTGAAGATAACGTTCATCGTATGAGAGGCCCAGTTGCCTAAGTTGCCCGTTGCGAAATCCCGCCACGTATGCCAGCCGAGCCAGCGAGAGTTATAAGGCCGATACTGAGCAGGCCCAAGCCACAAATCCCAATGCAGGTAATCCGGCACAGGGTGTACGTCCGTCGGCCTCGGCCGCTCACCGGCCCCGCCCCCTGTATTCCACGCGTGCACCTCCCGCACCTCGCCGAGGACCCCTGCTTGTATAATCTCCGCCGCCTCGCGGAAGCCCCTGCTCGCCGTGCCCTGATTACCCATCTGCGTCGCCACCTTGTACTTGGCGGCTGTCGCCCGCAGTGAACGCGCCTCGTAAACGTCGTGCGTCAGCGGTTTCTCACAAAGCACACCCTTGCCCATCTTCATCGCCCTCGCCGAGGCAACAGCGTGCGTATTGTCGGGCGTGGCAACCACGACCGCATCGATCTCTTTGTCCATTTCATCTAACATCCTGCGAAAGTCGTTGAACTTCCTGGCCTTCGGAATCGCCTTGAACGCGCCTTCGGCCTTTCGCTCGTTGACGTCGCACATCGCCACGACGTTTTCGCCCAATCGCGGAATCGCGCCGACAAACCAGCTTCCCCGCCCGGCCACCCCGACCAGCGCAACGTTCAGCTTCTCATTTGCTTTGTAACCAAAAGCCAACCGGCTGTCCTTGAGAATCAACAGCCCCGCTCCACCAAGTGCCGTATTCCTGAGAAACGCCCGCCGATTCACTCTCGACCTCATTTTCCACCCCTTTCGTCCTTTGAACGATTCGCTTTGTTAGGCTTTATCGCCGACGTCGCCTACCTTACACCCTAAAATTTTACCCTTCGGCCCGGATAATGCAAACCATTTACGCATTATCAGCGCCCCTGGCCACCGGAGGATGAATCGCCACACCAAATTACCAATTCAAAATTGGGTGGCAGCCTCAAGCGAAGGCCCCAGGGGGCCAAGCTTGGGGATGGCCGGACGCCAAAAAGCTTGCATACCCCGTATTCACTTTGGTGCAAGTCGGAAAGCCAACACCGGTCGTCCGGCGTCGGAGAATTCCCCTCGCAGCTTGACCCAGTTACCACCGGGTGCAGCATCACCTCCGGAAGCATCCATGCTCAGGCAAACCGGCAGATGTTTGCGTCCCATCGGCTCGATCTTGACCTCCCAGCGCCCCGGCGTAAGTTTATATCCTTCTGGGGCCTGTTCGGCATTTATTGTTCCGCTCACCACAGCATCACTGAAGTTGTACGCAAAAATATCGAGATTCACCCCTTCCTTCACTTCAACCGTATGGGCCTGCCGGTCAAGGTTTGTCGCGCTCTGCGGCATTTGAAGCTGCAGCACCACCGGCGAGGGATTGCCTCCACGAAAAGCACAGCTTGCCAGTGCCGGTTCCAGCGGCAGCTTCCGGGCCTGGCCCTCAGACAGGACAACGAACACAGCAGCCGAATCCGCTTTCTCAGGGATATTCTTACCGAGGGGCCGACCCAGATAATCATAAACGCCCTTGACCGATAGCTTCTCCGTTAGCGACCATTTTGTCGGCTTCTCGGCCCAGACTATAAGCACATCCCTCCTCTTGCCGTCGGGCGCCGAACCGAACGCGTAAAAACGCACCGATGGACTATCCTCGCTCACCCATCGCCCCAGAGACCTCGCCCCGCCTAAGAAACGCCCAACCGCCGCCAGGGCAACATAACCCGGTCGGGGTGTTTGGTCTTTGCGCAAAAGCCCGAACTGAATCTTCCGCTCGGCATAATTACCGAGAATAAAGAAAAAGTGCCGATTCACTCCCGCAAACAGACTGCTCGCATACGACCTCGCAATAAACCTCGCCTGCTCCAGTTCATCCTCCTGTGACAGCTCGTTCCAGGGCCCTTCGGTTTTCCACGGCAGCGGCACTCCGCATTCGGTAATCCATATCGGCCGTCCGCATGCCGCCTCACGCGCCGGCGCGAATTGCTCAACGTAGTCCTTTGGCTTCCTATACGAGTGAATGTTGTACGTTTCAAAATAAGGCCAGCTCTCGTTTTCGATTACCCCCTGCGTGTGTAGGGCCGTCCCCGCCCCCGCATACACATTCCAGCAAACCGTCAAATTCGGATTGCCCGCCTTGAAACCGAGATACGCCGCCTTTTGATGCGTGCACATCTCATCGATAGTATGGCCGCCGAACATCGTGATGTTCGCCTCGTTCCAGGGCTCCCAGGCAAGCACCCTGCCTTCATACCGTTTTGCCATAGTCTTGCAAAACCTGTATAAGACCCGCAGGTCTCTCGTGAACCGGCGCGCGCCACCCTGCTCGTCAAGCTGCTTATCGACCGCCCAGCCGGGACTGTCGTGAAATACCTGCAGGACCTTTAGCCCATATTTTGCCTGCAACGATGCAGCCGAATCATACGTCGTATTCTGCGCGAGCTGCTCAGGCCCTTTCTGTATCCCACCCCAGCTCATCCGGTCGCGAATCCAGTTCACCCCGGCCAGGGCAGCCAACTGAGCGAATCGCTCCTGTCGAGTCGCATCACCAGGCGCAAACCACGACGTGGCCGAGTCAACGCACACCGGAGAATCCTGACGCACCGGGCCGGCCAACCGTGCCAGGACCGCCGCCGTAGTCCAGCCCACAACCTTGCCGGCCGCATCCAGAAATTCAACTCGATACCAGCCGATCCCGGGCTTACCTATCGTGACGGCTCGATTGCCCCCATCACTCTTCTCAAGCGTCGCCTGGTTGACGAGGCTCTTGCGATCATCCAGTGCCTGCCAGCGAACCGCCATTGATGATAAAGGCCCCGGTACTTTTACAATCACCTCTTCGCCCGCCACAAACACATTGCCCGGATGCCCCGCAGCCGGTGCCGGCACCTCCCTTGAGATCTCCTGCAGCGACCGCCACAGCTCTTTGGGCCGGTCGCGATTACACGGTCGTTCACCGGCGGCTTCCTGCCCCCAGGTCACCGCAGCAAGCGGGCTAAGTAACACAAAGCACGCTACCAAGAAAAGTGCAGACACTGAACTTTGCTTCTTCATTTCCAAGCCTCGATAATGAAACTACTTTTATGTTTCACTGCTCTCACCACTGCCCCGTTAGTGGCACGGGCATCCTGCCCGTGTTTTCGAAATCATCGGCAGGATGCCGATGCCACAAATACCCTTCAGCCCTGAGCCCAGCCGAAGGCCAGGCCAGCGGAGAAAGCTATCAAAACAACCTTCATCCGTATTGTAAAGAAACAATATGTTCTCAAGACACTTGCGTCCCCCGCAATACATTTGGTATCCTGTTGGAAAAGCTCAGCCGGCAATGAGCTCGGCAGTAGTTGAACAGACTCCGCACCGAGCAAGGAGAAAGTTATGTACAAAAGATCGAATGCAGGCCGCAAAGCCGTAGTTTTAAGTGTGTATCTGCTCACATCAATCTTGGCCGTCAATTCGCTCGCCGCCCCGAAGCAAACGGCCGTGAAGATTCTAAAGGCGACCGCAGTCAAAGGCGGCCTGGTCGTTGTCCTGGGGACCGGCGACGGCAAGCTGACGGCAGCCCTGCGCGCCGGCGATGCCTATCTCGTCCACGGCCTCGATACCGATGCCGCCAAGGTCGAAAAGGCCCGTAAGTACATTCGCTCGGTTGGCGCCTACGGCAAAGTCTCCGTTGATACCTTCGACGGCGAGCATCTGCCTTACACTGACAACCTCGTGAACCTGATTGTTTCGGAAGATCCCGGCAAAGTCTCGGCCGATGAGATGATGCGCGTCCTGGCCCCCAATGGCGTCGCGTACATCAAGAAGGACAACAAGTCCCCTGGGGACAAGTGGGAAAAGACAGTCAAGCCCTGGCCCGACCAAATCGATGAGTGGACGCATTATCTGCACGGCGCGAACAATAATGCCGTTTCGCAGGATACGGTTGTCGGCCCGCCGCGCCATATCCAGTGGCTTGGAGCGCCCAAATTTGCAAGGGCCCACGAACAGCTCGCCAGCGTCAGTGCGGTGGTCTCGGCGCAAGGCCGGCTTTTCTACATCATCGACGAAGGCCCAAAGGCGGACATTCGCCTCCCGGCCCAGTGGTATCTTGTAGCACGGGACGCCTTCAACGGAGTTGTACTCTGGAAAAGGCCCATCAAATCCTGGGCCGACCACTTGCGCAGGTTCCGTTCCGGCCCTCCGGATTTGGCCTTTAGGCTCGTGGCCGCCCGGACCCGCGTCTATGTTACTGACGCCATCGAGGCCCCGGTCAGGGCCCTTGACGCCGCAACCGGTAAGACGCTATGGGTCTATAACGGCACAGAAAATACTCGCCAGATCCTGCACCTTGGGGACAAGCTCATACTGCTCATAGATACGCAGCCGCAAACCACCGCTCAGCTTGAGTCCGACATCAGACGAGGCATAAAACCCGCACCAGGCGTCCGTACTATCGTCACAGCAGACGCATCAAGCAACAAAATCCTCTGGCGCAAAAAAATCGGCCCGCTCGTCCATCCCACCATCGCCGCTCAGAACAATCGACTCTTCTACCAGACAAAGAATACTCTATTCTGTCTGAATATCGATACAGCAGATGAGTTGTGGCGTGCGCCGATAGAGACCGAACTGAAAGGCCACGAAGTCGGCTGGGAATCGCCGACATTAGTTGTTGAGGATAAGGTGGCCTACTACGCCGATTTCAAAAAGATGACTGCGTTTTCCGTAAAAGACGGCAAGCAGTTGTGGGCCGGTTCGGCCTCCGCAGGTTACAATTCCCCGCCCGATGTCTTTGTGATCGACGAGCTGGTATGGCTCCAGAACAGACAGCTTCAAAGAACCGGCCTTGACCCGCTTACCGGGACCATCGAAAGACAAATCCCGACCGCAAAAGGATATATGCACCACCGCTGTTACCGCAACAAGGCAACCGATCGCTTCATAATCCTCGGCGCTCAGGGCGTGCAGTTCATTGACATCAAGTCGGGCGAGAATTGGCGGAACTACTGGGTCCGCGGCACCTGCCAGTACGGCATAATGCCCGCAAACGGGCTTCTTTATGTCCCCCCTGATTCCTGCGCCTGCAACCTCAAGACAAAGCTAAACGGCTTCTACGCCCTCGCTGCCGACCGCAAGGCCGCACCCAAGCCTCTAAAAGACACCCGATTCGAAAAAGGCCCTGCTTATCTGCGGGCTTCAGAAGCAAAATCCACACCTCCCAAATCCACAGACTGGCCCACCTACAGGCACGATTCAACGCGAAGCGGAATAACCAAAGCCCAAATCCCGGCTCAGCTTAAGCAGGCATGGCAAGCGACCATTGGAGGCCGGCTCTCAAGCGTCACCGCCGACGACGGCAGGATATTTGTGGCCTCGGTTGACACACACACCCTTTGCGCCCTCGACGCCGCCGATGGAGGCAGACTCTGGAGCTACACCGTCGGCGGGCGGGTTGATTCCCCGCCAACAGTCCATAATGGGCTCGTGCTGTTCGGCTCGGCCGACGGATGGGTTTATGCTTTGCGTGGTTCCGATAGCAAGCTCGTATGGCGTTTTCGTGCGGCCCCCGAAGATCGCCGGACATTCGTCAACGGCCAGATCGAATCAGTCTGGCCGGTCCACGGAAGTGTCCTTGTCAAGGACGATGTGTTGATTGTAACTGCCGGACGTTCCTCTTACCTCGATGGCGGGATCTACATCTATCGCCTCGAACCACAAACGGGCAGGAAAATATCGCAGACGGTTGTGTACTCCCCGGATCCAGATAAAGGCAAACAGCCGGCCGAGGCCGGCAAGGAGATGCGAGGAGTCTTGTCTGATATCCTTTCGACCGACGGCAAAGATGTCTATATGCGCCACATGAAGCTGGACTTTGCCACAGGAAACCAGACGGCTACGGGAGTGCATCTCTTTACTCCGATTGGTTTTCTGGATGATTCCTGGTGGCACCGCGCCTACTGGGTCGTTAATGACCAATTCCTTTCCCACTGGAGTGGCTGGTGGAAAGTCGGCAACACGGTCCCCTCAGGCCGGATACTGTCTTACAACGAATCATCGGTCTTCGGCTACGGACGCAACCGATACATCGGAGGAAATACAGGCCAGTGGCGAGGTGGCGAAGAATATCAGCTCTTCGCTTTTGACAGAAACCCCGGCCCCAAGAATATCGACGCAGCAAAGACTTCGAAACAGGCCCCGGGCAAGGGCAGAACGAAGAGACAGCGGACCCCCGCCCCTCCGGCTCTTGAGTATCGCTGGACTGCAAAGCTGCCGTTGTTTGTAACCGCAATGGTTGTCGCCGATAACGTTATGTTCATCGCAGGCCCACCCGATATTATCAAGGCAGAAGGTCCGAGCGCCGAGGCGGCCCTTGCCCTCGACAATCCCGCCGAAGCCCTGGCCACCTGGAGAGGCAAGAAGGGCGGCGCTATTCTATGGGCCGTATCGACGTCAAACGGCCAAAGGCTGGCAGAATACAAGCTCGACTCGCAGCCCGTCTTCGACGGCATGGCCGCCGCAAACAGCCGCCTCTACATCTCCCTCAAAAACGGAAAACTACTCTGCCTCGCCGGCCAATAGGCAGTAAGACCGAACATAAAAAACATATACACTTCATAAAACAGAGCCCCGACCGTAAGGGAGGGCTAAGCGGCTGAAAACCATACTGCACCCTCGAGGCGCAGCTCATACCCGTTTCCCTGAACACCTGCGTAAAATCATAGCGCGTGGTGGACTCATTCCGATGACCGCACCGCTGCAATACATAAGCCCGACCCCTGCATAAGTTTTAGCGTCTTTAACGCTCAGAAGCTCGTTCCTGCAAAGAACGCAGGTCTGGCGAGCAATACTTTCCTTCACCTTCGAGTGGCTTAACGAGCGACAGCATTTCGACTGAATCGTCGGAGAACGAAACATCGTATCCGGCATCCACACAAACTCGTACGGCTTGTAACGCTCGCAAATGACCCAGAGGCAAGCTATTTGGGTCAATCCGGCCGCGTCTATCCTTGTTTGCCCAGGTGATTTGAAGAACACAGTTGTCAAGAGTTTTTTCTATAGACGCTATACACCCATCCATGTTGCCGTTACGCAACATAGCAAGCCGAGTAATATGCTGGCTTAACCAAGAAGCGTTGCTATCCACCAAGTACGATTTTATCATCCAGCCTGAATACCCAGCCCCGATGAGAAAACCAACGAGCCCGCCAATGAGAAAGATTATCAAAAACAACAAAATCTTGAACTTGCCTTTTTTCATGTTCACCTCTCTTGAGTGGGGTTAGTATCCACCACCGGCACAGGGCGAAAGTCGGGGTGCTCTTTATACTTGAGATTACGCCGGCCGAAGTAACTGCCGTAGTAAGGCCCGTTCGCGTCAACCCAGGTTACCAGCTTGATAAACTCCTCCCGCGAGAGCTCCACCCCCTCGTGCCCCTCGCGAATCAGCGTAATCAGCTTGCTCTTGTGCGACCCTAAAGTATATGGTGGTATCGGCGAGGCATCGCCTGTCTTGGGCTGATTCTCGCGCCAGACCTTAATCAGGTCTTTGCCGACAATATTCTCGTACGACCGGCTAAATAACGTCGTCAACTCGCCGGTAAGGTCCAGTTCGCCGTCGGCCTTATTCGCGTTGTGACAGCTCACGCAGTGCTTGTCCAGAATCGGCTGGACGTCGGCAGGGTAGTAGATCGCCCGCGGCGCCGTCTCGCCCGGCTGCGCGGCCGGCTCCTGAGCTTCACGCCGCAGCGCCATAACCGGCCTGTGCGCCGGCGCCCACCGCCTCATCTCGTGGCAGCCGATGCAAGAACGCTTCTCCCCCGGCCGAAAGTTTACAAAAGTCCGCATCCGCTGAACTTCCATAAAATTCTCGTCCAAGGCCTGCAGAAAGATATTCTTGTCCGGGGGGACCTTGAAATACGCCGAGCCGTCCTCCTCGACCCGCACGATACCGTGCAGCCGCTTGACGTGCAGATGCGTGTTCATACTAACAACCGCATGCTGCTGATACGCCGAATCTCCGTCCCAGAACCGCCGCGCCGCCCACGGCCTCGGAACCGTCTCCAAGATCCGAAGGTACTTGATCGTCCCGCGTCGAACGCCGGAAAGACCCTTATAAACGTCGAGCATCACGACCGTCGCGGCTTGAGGCCGCTTGGGCAAAGCTGTTCGCATCGCAGGCAGAACGGTAGGGCGTCTGCGCGGTCGCAGCAGCATCGGTTGCCAGCACGAGAATTCCTTATCCCGGTGTATCAGCACGCGATTGCCGAACTCGTCGATCAGGTACAGCCCGTACGCCGAGACATCGTGACAGTCGCTCTCGACGTTACAACTGACCAAAAAGAACTTGTCGTCGAGCGGCTGAACATCCGTATAAAGTGGGCCCCTCGTGTCCCGCACCCACCGGCCGCCGCGCTTATGAAAGAATCCGAACTCCGTACGCACGTCAACATCGGGCGTAATATACGTCATCGGCTCACGTGTGCGAATCGGATAGTTGATGTCCAGCCGAAGCACCGTCCCCACGCCCATCGGCATGTGCGGCGCGCCGATAACCGCAAAGAGGTTGTTGTACCCCGGCACCGCACGACCGTGCAGCATCGTATCCGGAAACGTAATATCGTTGCCGAATATCTCCACCGACCCCGTACCGTCTGGACGCATCGCCCAAAGGCACTTGATCACCACGTCCGCCTTGTCAACATATTCCCACCGCGTGTAGAGAATCCGTCCGTCGTTCATCACGCTCGGCGAGGCCTCGCTGACCGGGCTGTCGCTCAATACCTCGATGTTCTTACCGTCCGCATCCATCCGATACAGCGTCGTCGTAGTCAGCACGTCCGGCCCGTCGCAAAGAGTCCCCCGCTCGCACCGTGTCGAGATAAAACACATCCCCCCGTCCGGCAGATAGCACGGGTGCATATCGTCCGTGTGGTGCCGGTAGTCCGCCTTTCGCCCTCGCAGAAAGGCACTGTCTCGCTGCCAGTACTTCTCAATCCGCTCGGCCTCATCTGCAGGTGGAAACGTAATCTGCCGCAGCCCCTTGCCGTCGGCGCCTACTTCCCATATCCGAAATCCCTCGCCCGCCTTCGCCTTATGCCCGAAAACAACACGACGTCCGTCGAACGAAAGGTCATACCGCCCGAAGATACCCTCTTTAAGCTCCGGCGCCAGCTCTCGCACGCTCCCATCGGCCAGCGACAGCACACACAGATTGCCACCAAAATGCAAACACCCGTCAATATACTCCGTATAATAGTGACTCGATTGATACGTGTACCGCTTGACAAACAGCAGCTTGCCGCACTTCAAAAGCGGATTAGCGGTCACCAGTGCCTCGCGACCAAGCCTCTCGACCCGATCGGTCAGAGTTCCAATAGCCTCAGCGTCGGGCCCCCGCGCCGCCGTTTCTGCTATCGCCTCAACCCGCGCCAGGTACTCGGCGCCGCCGGGATATCCCTCCTTATATTTCGCCGCCAGATACCGAATCGCCTTCCGCAGGCCCTCGATATTCAGCTTAGAGAGTAAATCTTCAACTTCCTCCTTGCTCACCGGAAAAACCGACCGCCCCGGCGGCTCCTTATTCTGGGAAATATACAGCCCCTTGAAGTGGGGCATATGGCCTTCCGTCGCTATCCGAACCAGGTTCCGCCCCTTCGCAAGCTCCACCGGACCGTACGTCCTCCACCCTAAATTGCCCGGCATGAACCCGCCAGTCGTCTCGCCAAGGACCTCGCCTTGCTGCTCCTTGCCGTTGACACTCATCAGGCAGGGACGACGCTCCCCGGAACAATAAAGAAAGTGAATATAATACGACCCGCCCCGAACGTCGAACGCCCACTCCATAAAACCACCCCCACCCACGCAAAGCGTCAGGTCGCCGAACTGGGCATACTCTGCCGAGATATTCTGCGACCGAGCCGACAAATCCCGCGCCGCAACAGCAACCTCATCCCCCCCCGCCCGAACCGCAGCCAAACCAATCAACACGCCTACAAACACGCACTTCTTCACGGCATTTCCTTTCGCTTCACTACCCTCAACCCGGCTGCACTCTCAGGCTAATAGAAATGAATCAAGATATTCCTTATGCACCATAGAGTACCACCGAGCACCTTATTTCCACTATGATACCAACTTTGTCTTGACATTGCAATTATCCCCCAAT
>JAGMDR010000161.1 GCA_023128595.1 Planctomycetota bacterium
TTGATATTCGCCAGAGTTATCGTAACTGCTTATGTAGCGAGAACTTAACCCGGCTTCGCCGGGGACTTTTAGCTGCCCGGTTTCGCTATATTGCCCAAAATAACAAATTCCTATACTATGAACTTATGCTTGCTGGCAAAATCTAAGTAGCGTTGTAGGACTAAGCCGCCAGGAATATCAACGCCATTTCCGCAGATTCTTGTAAGCAGCCTTAAAAGATAAGGTGGATAACCACAGACTGCTTTGCGAGAATGTCGGAAAGCCCGAACGACACCCGCAGCGCTATACAGCCTCGGCCGGAATAATACACAGCATTCTAAGAAGCGACTCGGCCGTATTCTTGAAGCAGTGTTCCTTACCGCCCGGCACAAATATCACATACTCGCTGCCGAACGGATATTCCCGCCCCTCGCACACAAACACCCCTTCGCCCTCAACCACAAAGACCTCATGCTCGTGAGCATGCCTATGCAAAGGCGTATGCCCGCCGCTCTCGACCTCGAACATCCGCATCGCGAAATTCTCCGCCCCGTCCTCTTTGGAAATAAGCCATCGAATTCCCACGCCTTTTGCCCCATCAACCTCCACCGAACTTATGCCGATATTGTCACTTTTCTCTATCTTCATCCCGTTAGACATTCTTATCCCCTTACAGCCCGTCCGGACCACAGTCCTGCCACCGGCAAAGTAAACCGAAATGACACGCCGCAATCAGGATTCGGCTCAGCCCATAGTCTTCCGCCGTGTCCTTCAATAATCGTTCGACTGATCGACAAACCTATCCCCAGCCCATCCGCTTTCGTAGTGAAAAACAAATCAAATATGTTTTCAGGGTCCTCGCCCAACAGCCCTTTGCCGCTATCAGTAACTGTTGCCTCGACACTGTTATTCTCCGACACAGACGTTCGAATAGTCGCCTCACGCCGCTCAAGCGCCGGGTCGCTCATCGCGTCAAAGGCATTTCTGACCAAATTCAGGACAACCGCTTCGATCTCCACCCCGTCGGCCAATATCAGCGGCAAATCCTCGGCAAGCTCCGTCCGTACCGTAATGCCCTTTTGGCTCGCCTCGGCCTTCTGCATTTCGACAACTTCTCTAACGACGCCGTTGACATCCACCGTTGACTGGCGGGGCTTGCGTTTGGCAACCAGGCTTCTAATACGCCGAATGATTTGCCCGGCCCGATCCGTCTGCGCGGTAATCTGCTCGAGTGCCTCGGTCACTTTATCTGGTTCATCCGTTCCTCTTTTCGTCATTCGCAGGCACGCATTTGCATAGTTGAGTATCGCACAAAGCGGCTGATTAAGCTCATGCGCCAAACCCGAAGCCATCTCCCCCATCGTATTGACACGCCAAACATGAGCCAGCTCAGCCTGATGCTCACGCAATTGCTCCTCCGCCTCCCTGTGCTCGGTGATGTCCTCTCCGGAGCTAAGGGTCCCGATAATCTTGCCGTTTTCATCTCGCAGCAGAGTATTGTGCCAGGCAATCAGTCTCTCGCTACCGTCTTTGTTTATGATAGGATTCTCATGATACTCGAGAGGTTCAATATCTCCTGCAACAAGTGTATCGAAAATTGCCCCAATATCCTCACGAACACTCTCCGGCAGAAAATTCTTGAACCAGTCTTTACCGATCACCTCATCCTCGTCATATCCAAGTATTTCGCAACCTTTTTTGTTTATCAGCCGTACCTTCCGGTCTGCATCGATAACAACGAACATGACTCCGGCGACATCAAGATACTCTTGAGCCCTATCCCTCTCCCTCCTAACCGCCTCCTCGGCACGCTTGCGATCCGTGATGTCTTTTTTGAGCGCTTCGTTAACCTCCAGCAACTCACGCGTTCGCTCGGCCACGGCTGCTTCCAATTCGTCGGCGTATGAGTGAAGACTCGCCTGGAATGCCCTGTGCACGTGACGAACCAGCTCATCAGGATCGCCGGCCTTCTCAACATAGGCGAACGCCCCGAGGTTCAATGCATCCTTTGCGCTCTCGAACGAGCTGTATGCGGTGTTGATTATGAAATTGACCCTGCCGGCGTAAGCGCTCAACTTCGCCAGCAGCTCCTTCTCGCTGAGATCCCCCAGCCGAAGATCCACCACCGCTACCCCGGCATCCAGCAGACGAAGGTGCCCGAGGGCCTCCGATGCACTCGAGCATCCGATCACCTCGAATCCCTCCTCTTCCATAACGGCCGTCAGTGATCGAAGCTGCGACTCGTCGTCCTCAACGATGAGCAGTCGGGACATTCGCTCCCGTCTTCCTTTTTCTTCCATAGGCACACTCCCAAACCACCCGTACCCCTCGTCAAGAAGGTTCCAGGGGGGGTTTTCGACTATCACCGGAGACACGTTTGCTGGTAATTCGTTCCAGCAAACCCAGGATATGGTCGATGTCCAGCGGCTTTCTCACGATAGTGTACGCATTGCGTCGAACCGCCTCTCTGGCGATCTCCTCGAATTGCTTCTCCATATCCGATATCATAATCGCCACCGCCGTCGGAGTAATCTTTTTTATCGCCAAATACAGATCAAGCCCATTCATCGACGGCAGATTCGCATCAAGAAATATCAGATCAAATCGGATCTGTTCCACAAGCTCCAGCGCATCGTGCGCAGACTTGGCTATCGTCACCCTGTACCCCTGCTCTTTCAGATTAGCGCCGAGCAGCTCAGCGGTTCGCTCGTCGTCTTCGACCACCAGGATGGCCGTGTCTTTCACTTCCCCCACGAGGCCGATCACTTTCTCCAAATCCAGCGGCTTTGACAAAAATGCAATCGCGCCGTCGTCGAGCGCCGCCTCTTTCAAGGCATCGACACTGTAGGCGCTCATAAGGATAACACGCACACCCTCTTGATGGCGTCTGATCTGCCTAAAGGCCTCCACGCCGTCGATGCCCGGCATCCGCACGTCCATCAGTATGATTTCGTGGGCCTCCTTCGAGCAAATCTCAACAGCTTCTTCCCCCGTGTCCGCCGTACTAACCTTGTAGCCCTCGTCCACAAGGATATCGGCAAGCGTCGTTAGCATGTTCTCCTCATCGTCAACAATAAGAATCCTTTCTGACTTTGTGTTAATCTTCTTGTTCGGCATAATCTTCTTCTCCATATCATATCGCCGGATATACTATATCACTCCCGGGGCAGCCGAATTCGGATGGCCGCACCCTCTCCTTCACAGTCTTCTGCAGTAATCGTGCCGCCATGTTTTTCGACGATTTGGCGGCAAATCGTCAACCCCAGGCCCGTGCCGCTGGCCTTGGTCGTCACCAGTGCCTCAAACACATTCTCTCCGACTCCCGGCCCAAAACCCGGGCCTGTATCCCTAAAAACAATCGTATCATAATCAGAACCACGGCCGGCCTCAACAAAAATTTCACCTTGACCTTTCATCGCTTCAGCCGCGTTATCCACAATGTTGCCGACTACCTGTCGTATCTGGTTGGCATCGGCCAGTACCACAAATGGCTCAGGGGACATCGACGTTCGACAGCGTACTCCTTTGACCCGCTTCGCCCGGCTGAACACATCCTTGATAATCTCACCCAAGTCCACCGGCCCTTTGTGTGGCGCCTTCGGCTGGGCCATTTCCAGAAGGTTGGTTATAATCCGGTCCGCCTTGACAACCTCCTGGTCAATCATCTCGGTGTACTCGACAAAACGTGGTTCTGCCCTGCGAAAGTGCCGTCTCAGAAAGTAGGTGGCGTTACGCACCGTCCCAAGCGGATTGCGCAAATCGTGCGCAATGCTCGCCGATACCTGCCCAATCGCCGCCAGCCGTGTCTTTCTGATGAGCTCTTCACGCACCTTTGCCAGATCGGCTTCCACACGCTCCTTCTCGTGGAGACGCTGCTCAAGCAGCTCCTCCCGGACGTCCCGCGCCGCCTCTTCCGCCCTTCTCCGCTCGGTTATGTCAAGGCAATACTCAATCATCCTGATCACATTGCCTTGGCTGTCAAGAACGGGGTGGGCATGAACTTCTACAATTTGCTCATTATCATTCTCATCACAATGAACATGCTCGACTATGACCGGTTTTTTCGTTTCTTTTATTCTTTTGACCGGACAGATGTGCTCCGGCCCTTCACATGGCTTCTCCGACCTGCGAATAAGTCCGTAACACGTGATACCTCCCGTGCAGCTCCTCGAACCTAAGGCAGCCCTATTAGCCATTTGAATTGTGTAATCGCTCGCGTCAATAACGTAAAAAGGATGAGACAACGATTCTATTGTATCTCTCAGGAGCTCGCTTTGCTCGCGAACCGCATCCTTCTCCTTCGTAATACCCCCACTTAACTCAGCAACTACAAGCCCGATAACTATAAACATCAAAGCCCGAAAATAATCATTAGCAGTGGCCACGTCCGGGATGAGGAAAATGTGGCTGAAAACCAGGAAGACCGATGAAAACACGGCCACAATCAAACCTTTTCTTTGCCACCAATAGGATGCTAAAATGATCGGAATATAAAATACATGCGTAACGACAGTGTCCAGTTTAAGGACTGCATGAAAGTAGTACGTTAAACAGAAAGCACCAGTCAAAAGGCCGGCCACTACCCCAATTTTGTATTTTTCTTTTCGGCTTTCAAATTCCCTCCCTATCATATTTACCTCATAGCCATCATATTTGCTGAAGAATTCTTGTTCTCATCTTTATCCTTCGCCGCAGGATGCCGCCCCGCACCCGACATCGGCAGTTTTCCCCATTTCAACAGCCTCAGTCTTTCGACTCTCCTATAGTGTGCCTCTTGTTGCGTGCATATCTCATTCGACGAATCCAATATGACAGCCTCTCCACCGAGTGTCAACCAAATTTCCTGGCGATGATTTCAGAAACCACCTTCGGATTCGCCTGCCCTTTGGTTTTCTGCATAACCTGCCCGAGCAGAAATCCTCTGGCCTTTTTGCTCTTCTTACCTCCGCTGGTAACGTCTTTCACGGCCTGCGGATTCGCCGCCAGAACTTCATCAACCATCGCCTCCAATTCACCGGCATCACTCTTCTGAATCAGGCTCAGCTCGTCGGCCAGCAGTCGCGGCTCTTTGCCGGTCTCGGCCATTGCCTCGAATATCGCTGCCGCTGCACCGGCGCTCACATCGCCCAGAGCAACCATCCCGGCCAAATCTGCCACGCTCTGAGCCGTCACACCCAACTCATCCACCCCGCAGCCCTTCTCATTTGCCAGCTTCAGCCCCACCTGTGTAAGCAGATTGCAAACCCGCTTCGGCTCACCCCCGGTTGCAACCGCCGACTCGAAGAAATCCGCCGTCCCCCGCTCGCCGGTCAGAACGCCCGCATCGTAGTCGCTTAGTTTATATTCCTCAACATACCGCACTTGCCTGGCAAGCGGAAGCTCGCACAAACGCCCCCGGATCTCATCCAGCCACGCATCCGTCAATTCCACCGGCACAAGGTCCGGCTCCGGAAAATACCTGTAATCGTGCGCCTCCTCCTTTTCCCTCTGCAGGACCGTCACCTCCCGCTCATCGTCCCACCCGCGCGTCGTCTTATTTCCCATCTCCAGCACCAGCCCCGTCTCCAGGAACTCGTCAAGCTGTCTTTGCACTTCGTAGTCAATGCTTCTCTCCAGCGCCCGAAAGCTGTTGAGGTTCTTGACTTCGACTATCGGCGTCTTGAACTCCTTGCCGTCTTTAGTGATAACCAGGTTGATGTTCGGCTCGAAACGCATCTGACCCTTCTGCATATCACCCTCGGATACGCCTAAGTATCGCACAATCCTCTGAAGCTCGACCGCCAGCGCCCTCGCCTCGGCCCCGCCGCTCAAATCCGGCTCGCTGACAATCTCTAACAACGGCGTCCCCGTCCTGTTCAAATCCACCGAAGAAAAATTCCCCGCCGTGTGCAGATTCTTGCCCGCATCCTCCTCTAAGTGCGCCCTGATAATGCCAATCCGCTTGCTCTGCGCCGAATCGGCTTCGTCTTTGCCTTTGGCCTTCTTACCCCCGGCTGGTGGTATCTGAATAAAACCATCCTTCGCTAACGGCAAATCATACTGGCTTATCTGATAATTCTTCGGCAAGTCGGGATAATAGTAGCTCTTGCGGTCCCACTTCGTAAACGAAGGTATCTCGCAATTCAGCGCCAGCCCCACAAGGACCGCGTACTCGAACGCCTGCTTGTTCATCACCGGTAAGACCCCCGGCATCCCAAGACACACCGGACAGACCCTGCTGTTTGCCTGCTCACCGAACGCCACCGCACAACCGCAGAACATCTTGCTCCGAGTGCACAACTGAACGTGAATCTCCAAACCAACTATTACCTTGTGTTGGAAATCGCTCATTTTTCCTTCACTTTTTTATCATGATCCGTATTCTTCGTTCTGCTCCTATTCGTCATTCAGACCGAAGTCTTGAGTCCTGAGGGAAATCGGAGGTTTTTTTAAACCTTTGCTGCAAATAAAATGATAGAAACCTATCAAACTGAAACCGGCGACAAGGCCAAGTAAACCGTTTATCAATGTACGATAGAGATCCAGTTTTGCATACCAGACTTTTGGTTCTAGTGAATGTTTCGTATCAAGATTCTTTACTGTACCAACATCGACATAAAAAGCCCAACAAGGAAATCCGAAATGCCATCTTTCCCCTGTGAAATGATCTTTTCCAACATTTGGTATGGGTGCACTGCGTGATCGAAACCGAATGTGTTGCAGTTGTGGCCAGTCAATATCTGGGTCTTTAAATGTAGTCCACAAATTCTCAACTGCAAAAGAGACAATTCCCTCTTTTCCCGGGATGCACATAAAACCTACCAGTAATAAAGTCAGAACCACAGGTTGCAAAATGGATTTCTTCATATATCTCCCAATGACATATATTGAACAAATTGAGACTGTAGCATCTTTACAGAGT
>JAGMDR010000162.1 GCA_023128595.1 Planctomycetota bacterium
TGAGTTATCCGGTCGTTCAATTATCATAGGACACGAGGAAAAATCCTCTCCGCGCTAAATTAGGACTGTTTTTTGCTGCTGTGCCACCCATAACGAGGCGCCCCTTCTGGCTCAGTCGCCGTCCTGAGCCCAACAGAGGCATTACCCAAGTGAATCGCCCGGCGTGAGGTCAATAGTAGTATTTGAACTTTATTTCTACGGTCCAAATGTCAGGCAGGCCCTCGACCTTGCTCAGCTTGACCGAATCACACTGCAGCGTCCCCCACCGAAGTTGAATCTGGGACAGGAATTTGGCAAACTGGATTATACCCACCTGTTCGAGTCGCAAGTGGGCGCTTTGCGTTTTCTGCTTGTCCTTCGTGATTATCATCCCTGCATTCAGTCTGTATTTGCTCGCCGGTATGCTGCACAAGCCGGCAATCTTGTCAACTACCGTAGAGTAGCTGAATTCAGCGCCCCTGTCATTCGAATCGGCAAACCGATCGGGATCAAGCCTGAGAATCGCAAGCGCTTTGCCCTGCCCGACTCGAGAAGCCTCTATCTCGCCATCCAGGGTATCCTTTGCCTGCGGTAAATATAGCCCCCGTACAACCAGAGGCCAGAGACCCATCATCACTGGGACGAGTATGTAATACAAAGTTGGATTCTTGTATAGGTCCTTCATAAAGCACTTCCCCAACTGCTATTTCTTCCTCGGTATAACCGTTATGCTGAATTTATCACGCCCTGGCTCCGTATCGAGCCGCTCCGACACGATATCCAGCCCGCCCCTCCTGACGGTGCCGAAGAACCTGTTCGTGTTCGACCGGCTGGAGGTGTAACCGGTTATTACCACGTTCCGCGCTGCAATTGAGACCGTCTTTATTTCCAATTTCGTCTGTGCAATACTCTTGTTGAACGCATCGAACACTAACGTCAGCTTTGACGATATATCATCTGTATTGATGCCGGGAATGCCGGGGTTCTTCTCAATCTTCCTCTTCTCCTTGTCAAGCTCGCCCACAGCTCTCTTGATCGTAACACCGCGTGACAGCGGCTTATTGCGCATAACGGCCGAGTAGTCTGCTGCAAATTTCTCGCGTACCCGGTCCCGATACTTGCCTACATTGAACAGGCGCATCTGGAAATACAGGCCCGCCGCAATCAACAGAACCGTAACCGATACGCTGAAATACTTCAGGGCCTTTTGCAGCCGGAGCTTCTTGCCCTGATAAGGCATAAAATCATCGCGGAAATTCACCGCCGGCGCCTTCTCGAAATGCCCCAGCGCCGCGCCGTATGCAATCGCAAAATCAACCCGGTCCGCACAATCAACCAGGAGCTGCTCATCGGCCCCGCTCAACCCAACCAGGTCAACTTCGTCGGCCTCGATGCCCAGTCTCTCACCGAGCTGCTGATAGTCCGCCGCCCCCGCCGAATCGAAGACCCTCAAACAGCTTATCGGCTCGCCGCCGCCGGTCAAAGCCGTCGTCATAATCGCCTCTCTTGCCAGCAGCACGTCTCTGTCCGTCGTCGATCCGACCAGAAAAGTCCGGACCCTCGAGGCCTTTTGCGAGCCTGAGCCGTCCTGGTGCGGAACGATCAAGTAACCGCTGCGGGCCGAAAGCATCCCGAACAAAGTCCCGCCCTGGGTGCCTTTGGAGGCCGAGAGTTTCCGGCAAACAAACCTTGACAGACAATTGACATCCGGCTCGATGCTCACAGGGTCCATCCCGCCGCTCTGCAGCGAAATAAGAATATCCGACAGCACTTTCTTTTGCGCGGTGAAAACCGTAAGCTCCGAGCCGCTCTTGTTGCTCGAAGTAATCTGAAAAGCTATCGCAATGTCGCTCACATCCATCGCAAGAGCTTCTTCCGTGTCAAATCTGATCGTCGCAGCAATCTGCTTCGGATCTCCAAACTCACTGTGCACATTGTGCTGCATAAACATCGCACAATCCAAAGCAACCGAGACTTCGGAACACCCCAGCTCTCTCTCGGCGCACCCCTGCGAAATAAGACTCGCGAGCACGTGAGGCGAGGCCTCGGCCTGGTCGTCCGCACGGACGCTGAAACAGCCCACCACCTCGGCGTCCTTATCCTGCGAACTAACGCAGACCGCGGTGGCCGTCTCCTTGCTTATGTAAATCCCCAAGTAGTTCTGAAATTCCACTTCGAGCAAACTCCCAAACTGTCGTCGCCACTCAAATATTCATTACAGCAACCCGCTGAACTTTCTTGCCGTCTTTTGTTATCGCTATTATCGATGACGCCCTCGCCACTCCGCTCACCGCCGTCACCCGAATCGTAAAGAACCTGCTGGTCAGCGTAATGTATTTCTCACACTTCCTGATCGAATCGGAATAGCCAAACAGCGACCTCCTCAATTCGTCCATATCCTCGAAAGGCTTTATACGCCTTTGCCGAATGATCTCATCCGCGATCTTCTCGGCATCGCCGCCGAAGATAAAGGCGGCCTCCAATACGTGCCGAGGCGCAGTGTTTATATTCACCTTCATCGAGGACCACGTCCCCATGTATTTCAAAGCCGATTCGTCTCTGCTCTCGCTGACCACACTTGGCCTGGCAAGGATCTCGGTGTCTATCATCGAGCTGTGAAAAAGCCTTGCAAAAAACGCAGTCTGCTCGGCAATCTGCGCAGCAGGAGATATGGTCTTCCTGCTGATGCGTGTCAGTGGAGTCCGTCGGCTGCGCGTTGTTCCGCTGCTGCTCGTCCTGCTTGGTGCGCTTGACGTCGTTCTTACCGTTCTGCTTATCGTTTTGAAATCAAGCTTGAATGGTTTTATCGCACCTATTTCCTTGAGCTGCTCTTCCAGCGAATCAATGTCCCCGCGATCCATACCCATCCATTCGCAGAAGATCTCAAATCCCACCTGAGCTTCGCGCTTAATCTGCGCATCGGCCAGCAGCGCCCAGCCAAGAGGATATTTCGCATTCTCGTCCTCAATCTCGATTCTTACCGTGGCCGAGCCAAGCTCGAACTCGATCGGCTCGGTTACAAACGGCCAGGGCGGACCGTACGGCCCCGGAATCTTGACAGAAGCAAGCGGGTCATAATCATTAGCCTCGCTAATATCGTTGCTATCGTTAACATCGTCATCCTCGAGACTGCTAACAAGATCGCTGAAGCTGCTAAGACTCTCGTCCTCATTACTATCGACGTATCCGGCCTCGGCAGCATACTGAGCCAGAAGCTCCTGGTAATCAACCTCGCTCATCGCAAATAAGTCGGAGAAATCCGGCACATTCGGCCGGCTGATCAACACAGGCTCAAGGTCCTCCAGGCTCGCAAGCGCGTATTTCACCGCGGAGTCGCAACTGTACCGAGCCTGGCTGTAATCTATGATGTACTGGTCGCGGTGACGCTGAGCGGACACCCGGCTGCTTAACGTATAAACCAGAGTCGAAAGCACAACCAGCAGCACCAATGTCACCAACAGCACTATCCCCGCGCGGTGACGCCCGCTGCAATTATATAGACCCTGTTCTGCCATTATCCAGACCTTCTTCATCCCCGCGACGCTCGATTTCGAATGTAATCTTCCTCGTCCTGTCGATAGCTATAGTACGAGTGATTTTGTCCTCATCCGCCACTTCATAATCACCCGTGGAAGTTCTAACAAACTCGGCAAAGGATATAGTCACCACTATCCCCTTCGGCAGAGAGCTGTTCGTCCACTTATCCAACATCTTCTTGCCGCTTGGAACTTGTATCTCAAAAAACGTAATGCCCGAACAAATCGGCACCAGCGGATAACCCTTTTCCCAACCGGCCCGCTGATCATCCAGAAGCTTGTCCTCCAGTGTGATGCCGCTGTGACCACGGTACAGAGTCAGGCCTTCTGCCTCGCTTTCAATGTCATAGCCGCTGATCCAGATGATTTCCTCGAGCGTCACCTCCTTGTTCTTGCTGTCAACAATGTTTCGCACAATCGTCAGCTTCGCCGCCGGAAAACCGCTCTTGAGCTTATTGGCGATGGTAATCTTCGTCTCTGAGCCGGGCGCAATCAGCTTGTCAAGGTCTTCGGCGATACGCTGGAGAACCTCGCCCGGCACTCGAGAGCTGTCAAGCTTGCGGTTGACCGCGGCGCCCGCACGCTCGGCACGATTGTAAATGCCCAGCACCGCAATCAAAAGCATCGAACCTATAACCAACGCCGCAAGAATCTCAGCCAGAGAAAATCCTCCCCGCCATCCAAACCTGGGCAAGGCCTTTTTAATAACTGTTCTGGTTCCGACTGCCGTCGTCAAAATCAACTCTCCTACTTCCGCCGCTGCATTAACAGATCGAACAACTCCTGAACACTCATATCTTCAAGCTCCCTGTTGGTTAAGCCCGTAGCCGGGTCCGTCCGGTCAAGCCACTCTTCTTTATTAACCATCTCCTCCTCGGAAGAGGCGTCTTGTGCGCTCTCTTGTGTCGTCAGCTCGGCCTCCGATGTCACCTGCGCCTGCTTCTCTTCAATGGTCGGACTCCCGGCGGCGTTCTTGTAAAGATCAAGGTTCTGCTTGACGAAAGAGCCATCCTCAACCGAGGCCATCCCGTTGTCAAGCCACTGCTCGACAGTCTCGACAGCCACACCGGCATACGCAGCGGCATCCTCGATAGTCTCAATAAGCTGACCGGCCAGCAGCGCCTTTTCTCTCTCCTCCCGCCCCATAATCTCAAGCAGTTGCTCCTTGCTCAGATTCGTCAGCCAGTGCGTCAGCTCAATCGTCTGCAGCTCACCGGCAGCATCCTCGTACTCCGCCGAGCAAACGCCCCTGACCCACATTCGCGACGTTATCGGCTCGTAAAACGTCTCCACGTCCGTCTGCCATTTAACATCGGGGTACTTCTCGCTGTCACCATATTCGCTGCTTTCCTTAACCAAATCAGAGGCAAGAAGTTTTTCCATATTCTCGCGCGCGACCTCGAAGGCCTGCATACGCAGCGCCGATTCCGCCGTCCACGCCATGCAGCGGTTTATAACAACCAATACGCCCGAACCAAAAAACGCAAGGATCACCAATGCCGCTACCGCCTCCATCAGGCCAAAGCCCCCCTCGCTCGATTTGTGGCCGGCGAGCTGCACATTGTGTCCTTCACGACGCCCATCACAACCAAACCACAACGACTTGGCAGTGCGGCGCCCGCCACAGACACAGCAAGTTTTAGAACGGCACATCATCTTTAGCTTTGGGCTCCAAAAGTTCGACTTCCCCTTCCCTCAACACAATCATCCTGCTCAAACGGTTCACCACAACCGAATATGGATTATCATCTTCGTCAACAAAAACGATTACCCCCCCGTATTGCCAGCCGGCATGGCCGGCTCGAAACTTCGCCCTGTCCTCATTTGTGTAATCACCGTCATCGAATTCCACATAAGCTACCCGGCAATTTTCACTAAAATAATTCTCGACTATTACCTCCTCGTCCAAAATCTGAGACAAATCCGGCGAAGTTATCTGGCGAAGAAGAAAACTCTGTTCTGCCAAGTCAATAATCACCTCGTATCTCCTGTCGCTCTCCGATGCCGCCGTCGCAGCCATCCGCATCGCCGATACAAACTCCTGAACCTGTGCCCTAAACGTGTTCCTCCTGAGCAAACCGAAAAGACGCAGTTGCGCCAAAACCGCAAACAGTCCGACGATCACAATCACAATCATCAATTCGATGAATGTAAAACCACGACTGAGACCAAACCGACAGGCGACAGAACACTCGTCCGCCGGCAGCCGACCGCCCGGGCTCCCGCCCTTGCGATCATTAAAACGCATCTGTGCTGTACAGATCCGCATCGTAGTCCTCACCGCCTTCCTCACCGTCTGCGCCCCAGCTTATGATTACAAACGCCTTGCCGCTGGCAGGATCGAGCTCGTAGTAAAAGTCATTGTTCCAGCCGTCTGTCGGAATCTCAGTCGTTTCCAGATACCCGCCGGGCTCCCAGCCTTCCGCATCGCCCGGCTCCTCAATCAGCACCAAAAGACCTTCCTCCTCTGTGGGGTATCGGTTCGTGTCCATCTTGAATTGAACCACCGCCGAGTGAAGAACCTTCAGATTCGTTTTAGTCGTCGTAACCTTGGCCCGCTCTATCTTGCCCATCACATTCCTGCCTACTACCGCCGCAAGCAAGCCTATGATAATCAGCATGGCCACCAGCTCGATCATCGTAAAACCGCCTCTTACTCTTCGTCTTTTTCTTTTAACCTCCATATCAGGCTCCTAAAAAATAGCTGCCCATCAGCCGAATGAGATATACTTTAGAACTTACCCGATGAAACCTCAAGAATCGGCAATATCGTCGCATAAGCAATTACCCCGATTACTGCCGCCATAATCACTATGATAAGCGGCTCAACCGCCGCACCCAACCTTTCAATTACTATGTCCGTCGACGACTCGAGGTTCTCGCTAATATTCTTGAGCATCATCTCAAGCTCGCCGCTCTTCTCACCTACAGCAACCATGTGTGCTATAGCAGGGTCGATAACCCCGCTGTCTCGCAGCGGAGTCGCAATATCGGCACCGGCCAAAATCCTCTCACGAGACTGCTGAACCGCCCTTCTCATAAGAACATTGCCCGTAACCTCCGCAACAACACGAAGAGATTCCGCCATCGAAAGACCGGAGCCTAAAAGCGTAGAAAGAGTCGAAGCAAAACGCGCCACAACTCGCTGCTTTATCAAAGGACCGAACATCGGAAGAGAAAGCAAAAATTTGTCGCGCAAATACGCTCCTCGCTCGGTCTTGAAAAACCACCTCAGACCCCACACAATCCCAATAATCACCGCTATAACCACTAACACCCACGCACTCTTGAGCACATAGCTTACATTCATCAATTGCCGCGTTATCCAGGGCAGCTCCCGCCCCGTGCTGCGAATTTGTTCACCTATCTTCGGAATCACCGCCGTAGTCAGAATAATTATCGCTGCAAGGCAGAACATAATCAGAATAACCGGATACACCATCGCCGTCTTCACCTTCGATTCGACTCGCTGGCGTTTCTCCATAAAGTTGCCGATGATCGAAAAACTACCCGCTAACGTCCCCGTAACCTCACCCACACGGATCATACTCACGTATATTACGTCGAAATAGTCCCCGTAATCGCCCAGAGCATCCGTAAACGACTCCCCCGTCACAACTCGGTCGCGAATGTCCGTAAGCGCGTTTTTGAACCGCACATCCGAAACCTGCAGCATAAGGACCGAAAGCGCCTCGGTCAGCTTAATCCCCGAATTAAGCAGCGTAGCCATCTGCTTGGTAAAGTCTATAAGCTGGCCCCTGCCGCCTCTGGAAAGAATCGAAAAGAAAGCGGCCTTGCGCTCGGAGCTCAAACCGACCTCAGAAACCGACGTGGGATGGATGCTCCGCGCACGCAACTGCTTTCGCGCAGCATACGAGGTCTCGGCCGCAATCGCTCCTTTCATCTTCTTGCCGTCCGCTGCTATCGCTATGTAATGATACCTTGGCATAGTCAAAAATGAAAAATTGAACACCAAAAACTAAAAGCCATAATTTGAGATTCTTTTCAATGTTATGCTCTGCTTTTAGGTTTTACGCCTTACGTTCTACATTCTTATACCACATCCGCCTGGCTCACTCTCAAGACTTCCGAGACCGTAGTTATTCCCGCAAGCACCTTCCTGGCGCCGTCCATTCTCAGCGTCTGCATCCCCGCCTCAAGGGCAATCCTCTTTATTGTACCGGCCGTTTCCCTTTTGTATATCATGTCCTGAATCCTTTCGTCAATCAACAGTAATTCGTAGATGCCCGTCCGCCCGCGATAGCCCGTCTGAAAGCATTTCTCGCAGCCGGCGCCCATAAAAAACTCCGTGCCCTTCTTGAGCGAGATTGAACTCTTCCCGTTACCAATGCCCAGCGCCCTCAAGTCGCCTGCCGCAGGCTCACTCGCCTCTTTGCAGTCCGGACATACCTTTCGAACCAATCGTTGAGCCAATATCGCAATCAGCGACGAGCTGGCCAGATACGGCTCCACACCCAAATCCAAAAGCCGGCTCACCGCACCGGCCGAGTCGTTCGTGTGAAGTGTGCTGAAGACCAAGTGCCCCGTCAGCGACGACTGGATCGCCATACGAGCCGTCTCGATATCACGAACCTCGCCGACCATTATCACATCCGGGTCCTGACGAAGAACGTGCCTCAGCGACGTCGCAAAAGTCATACCCTTCTTCGACGCAACCTGAATCTGACTGATCCCCTCGAGCTGGTACTCTATCGGATCCTCAATCGTTATGACGTTCTTCTCGGATGAATTTAACCTGTTCAGACTCGCATACAGCGTCGTGCTCTTGCCGCTGCCGGTCGGGCCCGTTACGAAAATAACTCCGTGTGAGCGATGCAGCAGAGAATCAAATCGCTTCAGATCGTCCTTCCAAAGACCAAGCTCATTAAGCGTAAGCAAGCCCGTGCTCTTATCAAGCAGCCGAAGAACACTCCGCTCCCCGTAGCTCGTCGGGACCGTGCTGATACGCAAATCAACCTCGCGCTGCCCCAACCGAACGCTGCATCTGCCGTCCTGAGGAAGCCGACGCTCGGCAATATCCATACCGGCCATAACCTTGATACGAGAAATTATCAGCGGCAAAACGTTCCTGTTCAAGCTCAGAACGTCATACAAAATGCCGTCGATACGATACCGAATCTGAATCTTCGTCTCGTAAGGATGAACGTGAATGTCACTCGCACGAAGCTGCAAAGCACGAAACAGAATATCATTAACCAGCCTGATAACCGGAGGCCGATTCACCACGTCCAGCAGGTCGTCCGAGGCGGCAACCTCATCGACAAGCTGATCGAGGTTTTGCGAATCAAGCTCCTCGGCCACCTCCTCGATCACCGTCGACCGCTGCTCGTAAGCCACGTCTATCACCGCCGTGATTGCCGTACGTGTGGCTACCGCCGCCTTGACCGGCAAACCGGTCATCTTCGAAGCGTTATCCAGGGCGTTCGCATCCAACGGCTTGGACAGGACTATGGTAAGCTCCCCGTCGTCCACATCCTGCTTTATCCCGATAATATAATGGTGCTGAGCATAAGTTGCAGGTACGGCCTCGACAAATTCCACAGGAACGGCCTTGGCCGGGATCTCCGCAAGATATTCCCAGCCCAATGCCTCGGCGAACAGCTTCAAAACAGCATCTTCTGTGAAGTACGGACAGTTAAGCAGGACCTCGTCAATGCGTCCCTGACCGCCGCTTTCATCGAGAAACTTGCTCAATTGCCTGGCGTCAATCAGACCCGTTCGCTCTGCAGTTCGTATAAGTAAATCTTTCATGCACGTCCAAAACTCTAAACCATATGACGCCTAATTCTACCAAATACCCACCAAAACTGCTCACCGATTACTCATCCTCGAGCACCTTGATCGGCGCCACAGGCCTCGCCTTTATCCCCGGAAAGTTCTTATAGCTCTGAAACTCCTGCTCAAATTTCTCAAAAGCCAGCCTGTTCCGATCCGATATCCTCTCCAAATCAGGCAAACCCTGCGCAAGAGTCTCCGCAGGACGGATGATCTCAGCCTTGACGAATATGTACAGCCTCCTTTGTAAGTCGGTGTTGCTGACGCTTCTAAACAGCGGTCCAATAAGGGGCAAATCGCCAAATATCGGCACCTTCGTTCCACCCTTGCCCTGGTTCAGCTTTATCATGCCTCCTAAGATTATCGTGCTCCCGTCGGGAACGGTAACAACCGTAGTAATATCCGTACTGGTCGTATCCGGCGGCTTGTCCCCGGTGATAGTTCCGAAATCTTTCCTGGTTAGAAGGATCTCAAGACGAAGCAGGTCACCTTCACTTATATGAGGTGTAATATCCAGTGTTATTCCCGCATCATAACCCTCATAATCGACGGCCGTCTGAATTAGGGTAGTGTCCGTACCCGCCCCGCCGGAACTTACCGGAATCGAAGACGTCTTCGTAACATAGGTGGTGTCTGTCGTGCCAATAGTGCCTTGCTCATTGTCATTGACCAGAATCTTCGGCTTGGCCAAAACCCTACCGTAGTCCTTCGCCTGCATAGCGTTCAATAGAGCGTGGATGTGGCTATCGCCGTAAAAACCCGTGGCGCGGCCGGCATTAGACTGAAAGTCAATGTACCGCGCAAGATGATCACTCGAAGAAAGCTGCGAAATTATGTCCGCACTTGTTTTCCCTTCCGTAATCACCCCTGTCAGTCCTGAAGTATCAACCAAGTTAGGCAAACTCGAAATCAGGTTAAGATCATACTCGAACTTATCGTTCTTAGTGACCTCAACCAATGTTACATCTATCAGCACCTGCGGCCTGCGCTTATCGAGCGTCTTTATCAAGCTGCTTATCCACTCCTGGTTCTTCTTGCTCGCATAGACAATTATCGAAAAAGTATTCTCGTCCGGAACAATCACAATTTCTTCGTCCGTCTTCTTTACCACCTGTTCTATCTTGCCCTCTTTGTCCTTGATGGTCTCTTGAATAAGCTTCTCCAATATCGCCGCCAGGTCCTCCGGCTTCTGGTTCTCTAACGGATAGATAACGTAGGGGTGCACTCCTTCCTCGGTCGCCGCATCGACGAATTCTAAGATCGTCTCTATCTCATCATGCTGTTCGGCCGTTGCGCTGACCAGCAGCGAGTTTGTCGCCTCAATTATAACCACTAACGGCTCTTCCACCAGGGCCTCCAGCGCCCCGCCGCTGCTCGGTGCCGTCCTGCTGCTCGTCGAAGGCCTCGGCGCCGTCGGGGCCTTCGTGGTCGCTCCGACCCGGCTGCCGCCGGTAATTCGAGAGCCGGTCGAAGAAGAAGATCCCCTGCCACCGCTGACTATTCCAAGCTCCTGAAGCTTCCCCCTCGCCGCCTCGGCGTCAACGTGCTCGATCTTGTACAATTTCAGCGTTCGAAGGATCGTCTGAGCAACGTCTAACGTATCTATCAGCTCCTCCACAGAGTCCAATTGCTCGTCAAATCCGATCATCAGGATGCGGTTCGTCCTTTCATCGGCATCCAGATAAACCCCCGGCTGCGGGGCAGGTGCACTCGGCGCAGCCCGGCCCCGGCTGGCGGCGCTCGTCCTGGCCGCCCTCTCTTTCGCCAGGCGCGCTGAGTATTGTGCTGTGGTCTCCCCGGGCACACGCCCGCTGAAGCTGCTCGGCGCAGATGAAGAAGACATCTGACCGACCGTAATAGACACCGTTCCCAACTGCTCGGCAAGTGTCTTGACCTTCGGAGCAAGGGCAGTAGCCATCGTATATTGCAACTGCCTGAACCTGATCTTCTTCGGCTTGCCAGGCTTGTCGATCATCTTCAAAAGACGCTCAACACGAGGCATACGGTATGCGTAACCCGTAACGAAAAGCATTTTCGCCCCGCCAACCGGAGAAACATTCGTGCCGAGCTTCATACCGGTCAGAAGATTCTGGGCGCTCGCTGCATCTATGTGTTCGAGCCTGAAGATTCGCGTCAGAATTACATGCCCGTGCTTCGTTATTGTGTCCGCCTCCGTCTCTACGATTATGGGATCCTTCTCCATCACTTCCGGCAGAGGAACTACAGTTACCAGGTTCCGGTTGCGAGTCATCGCAAACCCCCGGAATTGGAGCACCGATTCAAGCAGAGGATACAAATCCCCAACCTTTATAGGCCCGCGAAGAGTGCCCGTCAGCATCAGCGTAACCTTGCCCTTGATCTTCAGAGGATCGTACATAAAGTTCAAATTCAAATACTCACCCACCAGCCCCATCAAATGGACTATCTCAAGCTCCGGAGGCAGCGTTACCTTTAGAACTTGGTCGGCGTTTATAGATGGCTTCGGCTGGTAAAGCGGCCGTTCTTCCGCTTCATCCTTCTCCGGCCCCTTCTGCCTTGGTGCGACCGTAACGCCATTGGGTCCGTTCACATCCCCCGGACGAACAACCTCTATCTTCGCCGCTCCCGGCGCCTCTTTCGCCCTTTTCGACTCGACAGGTTCGGCTTCGTTCGTGCTCTTCTCGCTCTTCTTGCCCTCCACCAATTGCCCAATAGCAGCAACAATCCTCTCAAGCCGGCTCGACGGTGCAACAACCACCACCGAATCGCTGCCGATCCCGATAATTGCCCTGGCCCCGTCAGTTCCCGCCGGCGGATCAGCGAACGTTCCTACCGATATGCCGCCGAGCTTCCCGGCAATCTCCGCCACGCTGGGCAGCAGCTCGAACTCTGAAGCGGGAAGAATCGCTCTTATAACATATTCTTCCGGTGCATCAACAAGGTCCAGAATAGCCTTTGCCTTGGCTACTTCCTCCGCCCCACCGGTCACCAGAAGCGCAGGAGAGCCGGAAAGCTGCGAAACGGTCCCTATCCCTGCCTCCCCAAGATACCCTTTGCCCCGGTCGCCCGATATGTGCTTCAGCGTGAATATCCGATACCCGCTCGACCCGGAAGCCCCATAAATAACGCTAAAAGGATAGCTGCCGAACAACAAAAACATTACAACCAACCCAAGAATCCTGCCGCAGCACCCGTCAGAAAATCGAATTTTTGCCATCGTGAATCACCCCATAATCCGATAAACCAAAAAACTATAACACAGATTCCATCCTTACCGGACGTACCGGCCCAAAAACCACTAACGTAAGCCCTCTTTCCAGAAGCTCCAACGCAAACACCCACTCGGTCCAGTCGCCGCTTTGAGAGCGCCCACTATTTATCAGACACAAAAAACTGCCGGAAGTTCCCCGCTTTCAGGTAGAAAACGGCTAAATTGGCATCTGAAAGCCGAAAAAATACGGAACTTCAAATAAAGCAGCGTACCTACCTAATTCGGTCAATTTCAAGGCCGACTTCTGGGGATTTTGAACCTCACCCAGCCCCATTTTGCCCCCTCGCAACCACGCCAACACCCCTCCTCCACCGCCCGCAACTTTCATCCTCTCCCCCGTTTAGCCGCCGCCGGCACGGCGGCGCACCCCATCACTCACCACACACTCCAACAGAAAACATGCTCCGGTAATCAGAAATCTGAGATTTGAAATCTGAAATGCAAGCCCATGCGGTTTACTACACTACGAGATCATCGACGAATCTAACTTTGGAGCCTGCCCTGAGCCGGTCGAAGGGATGGCAATAGAGGTAATCGGCCAGTTTGAGTTGAATTAGTAATAGGGACTTTGCCCGGCCCCGGCAGGCCCTATCTTCCCCCAGACCTGCTCCGAGGTGATTGTATCTTGGCACCGCTCTCGCTGGATCCGTTAGGATCCGCCCGAGTGCCCTTCAAATTCTTACCTAAATTATCCAGGTTCGCCGCCTCCTCAGGACTCACACGCTGAGCGTCGGACAATAGCTTCTTCATCATCTCTATGGCCTTGGCTCCCTCCTCGCTCTCTTTCGAAGCGCGGCTGCCGGCCCTTGATGCCCCCTGAAGGGTCTTGAGCCTGTCAGCGAGCGCATTCATTCTCGAACTTTCCGTCTGGCTGAGCCGAGGGCTCACAGGCGGCCTTCTTCCGTTACTTGTACGCCCTGGAATGCCGGTCCGAGGCGCAATGCCCACACGAGTCCCGCTCCCAACAGCCGGCCTCGGGCTCCCCGGCCGGCCCGGAACCACAGAAGTACGCGGTGGCCCCCCCACAACGCTCGCTGCTATCGGCTCCTCTTCGGCCTGCATTTCAAACGTCCTTTGCCCGTCTCGAACAACTACAAGGCCGTCTTTTACCTCCTCAATAACCAAGTGCCCTACCGAACTGGCCTGTCGGACCCAGTGCAGGCCCTTGCCGGGCTCGTCAATAAAAGCAAGAGACATCTTCGGATCAAACTCACAAAAACTCACCCCAATAAGCTTGAACTTCGCCGAGACTTGCTCGGGCCTGGGCCCCTCATTCGGAACCTGAGTCACTACCCTCTTACGTATCGGCGGCGCCTTCGGTTTAGGCGCCAGGTACGATGCAAACATCCCAGCCTGTTGCACAAGCGGGGAAATCTTGGTCGTACTGCGCTTGGCCTGACTGCCCTTCGCCTCCTCGGCGAACCTGTCCAGCACGCTCGGTGAATTCAGAAACGCCTCGATCCGATCATCCTTGTGGACCCCGAAAACCACCGAAGAAATGAGCAATCCCACTGCCACAATCGCGGCCAAAATACTGGTTATCTGCAATGTCTTAATCATAAGTCGTTCGAATCTCCTGTTTTACTATCTTTGACACCGCCGGCAGCGTTTGGTTCCCCCCAGTGGACAGTTTTCTCAAAATATTCCGCCTCGTTCCCATAATAGTTGACGCTATTATCGGGCGTATGGCAGTCCTGACACCGCGATTTCGGCTCACCTGTCGGCTTGCGACCCTCAGTCTCGACGTGCTCCGAGCCGGGACCGTGGCAGTTCTCACACCCCACGTCTTTGAAGCCGGCCGCCCGCTCCGGCGTAACAAAGCCGCTTTCATACCTCATTCCAACAACGTGACAGACCACGCACTCCGGATCATACGCCGAACCAACCTTCTCGAGCGTCGCGTAAGCATCCGCGTGGGCCTGCCTCTTCCACTTCTGATATTCGTTTTTATGACAAGCCTTGCAGGATTCCGAACCCATATATCTCAAACCGCCCGACAGCGAAACACGCGCCTGGTTCGCCAGAAGCCCACTGTCTCTAACAATCGTTTGGTATTCCTCATACAACTGAACAAGCGCCTCTTCCTCCGTCAAATCTTCGGTTACAGGGACAGCAGAGAAATTGAATTTCAATCGGCCCTTCGTCTTCGCGGCTCCTATCTCCAATTTGCCCACATACTTACCCAATCGGCCCACCGAAAAGACCAAAGGCCTCCTGTCCGGACTTCCTATCACCCTCGGCCTGTCCAAATCATCAGGGCACACTACGCAATCCACGAACCGAATCTTCTTTACAACAGAATCCACGGCAGCCGGATCGCATCCGTTCAGGATAAGAATGTTGACAGTCTGTCCTTCGGACACCGGGCCGAAAAGCCTCTCAACCTGCTCTATCCGGCCGGATCGCACGTCAAAGGACCCGATCGTCACCGCCACGGTCTTGCCGTTTAGCAACATCCGCTTCGTAAATCTCCCCGGCACATTGACATCCACCGCCCCTGGTGCACTTACAACGTGCAATTTCGGGCCGATGGTCTCCAACAAGCCGAGGTTCCGGGCTATCTCCAGGTCTCTTTCGGCCAGATTGACCAAATCGTAACCTAACAGTGCGAACGCCCGGATTATTACACTGAACTTGAGAAGGTCCTGCTCGCTGTCGCTTTCCACAAGCGCCCCCGTATCCACAACCAGCCTGTTTTTCCACGGCACAGTGTTGAGAACCGCCGGCCGCCGGCTAAGCCCCCCAAGCTGCCCGCCAGAACAGCCGCAAGGCTTTATGCTGCCCAGCTCGTTACCTGTCAGAAAAACCGTCAGCACATCCGCCTTGCGGGCCAGCTTTCCCGAACCTTTCTTGGCCGAACCCATCGCTGCACATGCACACAGCACACACAAGATCCCGATAACAAAAATGCCCGTGTACGCAGCTAATCGCATAATGACAGCAGCTTTGAGTTCTTCCCGCACCAACTGACCTTCCTGAAAAAACTCAGCCCCGCCCCCGGGCTCACTTGAACACCCACGGTGCAGCAGGGCTTACCCTGACTAATATCCGGCGGTCCCGCTGTTTTCCCGGACCTTGTAAACTCCTTTACCGTGTTGTCGGCTTCTTCCTCGAATAGAACCCCTGACAGGTAGTCTTCAGCAGCTCCCCGCCTTTTATCTGCACCAAAAACTCATCCGTAAATTTCATTTTACCCCCGCGCTGCGGCGGGGTTATCTCCACCACAAACTTATAGCCGCTGCGTATCTTCTCCTGACTCAGAACCTTCACGATGCCTTGCCTTGACTTGGCCGATGCCACCTCAAATTGCTCACCGTAGTTGTTCAGCACCCAGATGTTTCTCTCGATCTTCTTGCCGGGCTCGGCATTGAACGCGATAATCACCTGCGGATTGACCTTGAACCGCACCAACGCACTAAACGATATGCTGACCTTCTTGCATTCCGGATGCGTTAACTGGACTTCGATGACCCCGCTGCTTACCCTTCGCAGTCGTGCCTTATCAACCCGCGGTTGAAGAACAAATTTCGTCGCCTCCACGGAAGAATCGTAATCGGCAGTTATAGCGTTGACTGTTGACATAATGCCCTTTATCGAAAACGGCTTGCCGTCCAGACTGGTGAGCGTAATCTTGCCAATAGGCTCGTTTTCGTCCTTAAGCAGGAGATTGAGCCTCTTCGGCTCAAAACCGACTCGCGGCACAATCTTCGCCCTTATCGTCAGCGTAACCTCCGGCTTCGCCTTATTGTTGGTGGTAACTTTAATATATTTGGCTGCCGTGCTCGCCCGCCCGCCCGCATAATACTTAATCTTCAACTTTCCGCCCTCACCGGGCGCGTATTCTTTCTTCGCTAACGTAAATACAACACATCCGCAGTCACCCTTGATGTCGATTATTTTCAACACTGCATCCCCGACGTTTGAAAACCCAAACTCACAGATATTGTTGGTCTCCAGACCCACTTCGCCGAAATCGTGAACCACCTTATCAAATCTGATTTTCGGCGCCGGTGCCCTGGGGTCCGGCTTAGATTTGCTAAGTGCGGGCCTGGTTCTATCAGGCACCGGCTTCGGTTTGTCGGGTGCGGGCCTGGTTCTATCAGGCACCGGCTTAGGTTTGTCGGGTGCGGGCCTGGTTCTATCAGGCGCCGGCTTAGGTTTGTCGGGTGCGGGCTTAGTTCTATCAGGCGCCGGCTTAGGTTCCCGGGGGGCCGGGGCCTTTTCAGTAACAGCCGCCGACTTGTCGGACGCCGGCACCACCCGCTGAGGCTTTTGGACAGGCCTTGCTGCTTCCTTGCAGCCGGCCTGTGACAGCAAAACGCAAGCGATACCTAAAAAAACCAAAATCGCGCAAGCACGTTTCATATCTTAGTCTCCGAATCAGTTCTCAAAAACCATCCCGTATCTATTCTACCCGAAATGCCGCCCTAATGCAAGCAATTTCCGACTCTAATTCTAACGCCGAACCAGCCCCGAAGTTCGCGCACCAAACAAAAAACCGCCCCGACAAAGCTTGCGCTCGCAAAGCCGGGTATCGCGGTCTCCTCTTCGTTTAGCTGGAGGTCGTCATTGCGAGCGAAGCGAAGCAATCTCAAATCCTCATGGCCAGGAGAAAGCACGAGCTGTCGGCCATCCTGACATGGCATAATTCAGATAAGAAGGGTAATCTTCAGTGGCTGGTTGGGGAGGTTCATTTGCGTGAATCATTTTTGTCTGGTTGGTCTTGGAAGCGAATGACGCCAACGTTATCCTCGATAACGATTTCGGTTCGGTAAGGCTGAGAGATCTGCTGTAACCGCTCGAGGATATTGCGGCCGACAGTCGGCGAGGCTATGCGCGGAATGCCACTTTGGGTCAAGCGCATCCCATAGCCCAAGTCGACAGGATACAACCGGATTTCGGAAACATTACTCTGCTCGTATTTGCTGACAGCGATGATACTTAGGAACACGAGGTTTTCCTTAGTATCGCTGCTGTAACTTTCTGCACACAAGATGGCATTGAGGTCGGCATCAGTAGCTTTATCCGGCCCACCAAGTGCAGTAATAAGGTAATCATTGTATTTCTCATAAGAGTCGGCTGCAACCGGTTCCTGTATGTCACTCCAGAAGAAACTTCCTAAGCTGTAAAAGATTGGTTTGCCTTTGTATATCTCGATGGGCATAAGCCGGTGCACACCATGCCCGATAAATGCGTCGGCCCCTGCATCAATTGCTGCATGGGCGAGCTTTTGCTGGAAGTCTGCCGGCCTATTACGATCCATGCTGGACTGATGTGAGTGAAGAGAGACGATAAGAAAATCTGAATGCTGCTTTCCCTGACGAATGCTTCTTATGTTTTGGCGCAGGTCAATGGGATCCATTGTGTAGGTGTGTCCGGGATGTTCGCCCAGTAAACACTTGGCGCCGGCAAACGTAAATGTTTTCGGCAATTCGTACGGCAAGTCACCAGCCGTTGGTTCTACTGTTTTTTCTGCCTTTGCTTTGAGATTCTTACCCTGCGCCTCGATCAGATCGCGAGCTCTGCATAATGCTCTCATTACCTCAGCAGTGACAATTGTATAGTGTTTCGTTCTGATTGTATTTAGCCCTGGCCGACCTGGTGCCTGCCGAAACGGTGGCATAGCTGGAGCCATGAGCCTGAAGCTTGAAGTCATTGACACCAGAGCGACTCTGCCGTGCTCGGTTTCCAGATAGCGAGCTGCTCGAGCATCGGCTCTATGCTCGCCCGAGCCGGCATGCACCAACCCAGCCTCGTCCAACCACTGAGTTGTCCGGCGCATGCCTTCAGTGCCCCAGTCCATCGCGTGATTGTTTGCTCTGGATAAAAGGTCAAAACCCATTGCTTTAAGGTCTTTTGCGGTCTCCGGCAGGCTGATAAGCCACCAGCCGTCAGTTTCAGCCTGAGGATAGCCTTTGAACCGACGGATATCGATAATGTTGGTCTCGAGGTTGCCGAACGTTACATCAGCATCACGAACTATTTTGATAACAACTCTGAAGCGGGGATCTTTTAGCTGTAACAAAGGACGTGAGATAATGCAATCACCGACGGCGGCCAGGGTAAAGCCGTCGGCGACACTTATATCCAGCTCACGAGCAAGCGGCCGATTCTTATCAAAAAACTCGATTGAGGTGGAAGCCTTAGGTGATGCGGTTGTTTCTTCAGCTTCGTTGAGCCGGACTTTTACCAGTGTGGAAACCAGCAGGACAGCGAGACTTTGAAGGAGTATGTCTTTCATTTTTCAAACCTTCCAAACATGCCCAATATTGTGACGTAGCCTACTCGTTTATGATTATAGTATCTGGACAGAAATGTTGGTGAAAAAAAGATGATTTTTTTAGCTCATCCGGGAAATGGATAGGTGAGATTGG
>JAGMDR010000163.1 GCA_023128595.1 Planctomycetota bacterium
TCGTTCGCCTTCTGACTTCTGTCTCCTGACTTCTGTCTTCTCATTCCTCTGCGTTCTTCCTGTCCCTTGGGGATGTGCCCTCCTTCGACCCTTCGACGCTGCTCAGGGCAGGCTACGGTCAGGACAGCGTCTGTGGCTAATGATATATCCATTTGCAGCCGATATCTTAAGGGGTCCTCAAATGCCCTTTCTTGCGTTGAGGCCCCTTGCAAAACGGCCTCGCAGCCGTTAGCATAGAATAGTGCTCTGTCACAAGTGATGTGAGGAGTTGCCATTGCGAGTCCGCCGCAGGCGGACGTGGCAATCTCCGCCCCACAGCAGTCTATTTAGCCTGCGGTTTTACCGCAGGTTTGACTTACAAAATCACACTTGACAGACCGCTAAAGCCGATTTGCACGGAGTTGAATATGGAAGAGCAATGCCCGCAAGTGACGGTCGTAACGCCGCTGTTAGATGAGCGGGACAATATCCGGCCGCTCTATGAGCAGATAACAAAGACGCTGACCGGCCGGGGCGAAGCTGTGGACGGGAACAAACCGGTCTTCGGCGGGTACAACTACGAGATAATCTTCGTGGACGACGGCAGCACCGATGGCAGCTTCAATATCCTGGCCGCGATACAAAAGGCCGATGCAAAAGTCCGCGTTATCCGCTTTCGCAAGAACTTCGGCCAGACCGCCGCACTCAGCGCCGGCTTCGCCCACGCCAGAGGCGGCATTGTCATCGCAATTGACGCCGATTTACAGAACGACCCGGCCGACATACCAAAAATGATCGAGAAGCTCAGCGAAGGGTACGACGTCGTCAGCGGCTGGAGGAAGAAAAGGCACGACCACTTCGTCACGAGGCTGATCCCATCCAAAATCGCCAACTGGCTTATCTCCAGAATCACCGGCGTCAAGCTGCACGACTACGGCTGCACGCTCAAGGCCTACCGAAAAGAGGTCCTCGACAAGACGAAATTATACGGCGAAATGCACCGGTTCCTGCCCGCGCTGGCAAGCTGGAGCGGGGCCAAAATCACCGAGATGGTGGTCAACCACAGGCCCAGGACAGCCGGCGCTGCCAAATACGGTCTGGCGCGAACCTGGAAAGTCCTATTAGACCTTATGACCATCAAGTTCCTCGGCTCCTACTCAACCAAGCCGATTTACATCTTCGGCGGGCTGGGACTGGCGAGCGCATTGGGGGCCATCGTCTGCGGCCTGGCCGTGCTCTACCAAAAAATCGCGCACGACTTCCCGATGAATAGAAACCCGCTGCTCGTCCTGACCGCCATACTGATCACCACCACCATCCAGTTCATCCTGATGGGTCTGCTCGCCGAGCTGCTTGTGAGAACATATCACGAATCCCAGGACCGCCCGACCTACGTCATAAAAGAAATCCTCGAATCGAGCCGGGAAAAGGAGAATCCGGCCACAAAGACACAAAGCCCCCAGGGCCCCTTGCGGGGGCACGAAGAAGAATAGTAACCGTTCCACAGGGTAATGCTTCGCCTTTGGCTCAGCATGACAGGTCCTCGAATTGTGTGCGACAGAGTTGTAGCTCAATATCTTGATGTCTTGCTGCCTTCGCGGCGCAAATGAGAAGGAAGACCGGCAATGAGCAAGCCCCACCGAAAAACCAGGCACTCGAAAAAACTCCCAAAGCCGCACCACAGACACCCTGCCGCCTCGACTTCGCACAGTAAAACGGTGGGGGTGAAGTTCACCGCTCGTCAAAAGTCGATAGTGGTGCTCGGTATCATCGCAATCCTGGCCGCTATCCCGTTTGGCCTCGGCAAGTATTTCGAGTTCAACACCCCCGGTGCCTTCGACAGCGGGGCATACGTGTATTCAGCCCAGAAAATCCTCTCCGGCGCCGAGATCGGCGTCGAGGAAAGGCCCAGCGCCCAGATCGGCACCCTCTTGGTGAATATGTTAGGCGTCCGGCTCTGGGGATTCAGTGAAAAGGGCCCGGAGTTGATCCAGATGATCCTCCAGGCCGCAGCACTGATTATGATGTTTATCGCAATGCGAAAGCTCTTCGGCACCCTCCCCGCCGCCGTCGGCGTCATCGTCGCCTCGATTTACCTCTCGGCGCCGACAATCGCCAAGTACGGCAACGTCAAAGAGCAATATATGATTGCCTTTATGGTCCTGGGGGCAAGCTGTTTTGTCCTTTATCAGCTCAGCGGCAAATGGTGGCTCGCGGTCCTGGCAGGCACATTTGCCGGCTGGGCGCCGCTGTTCAAGCCGACTGGGCTGTCGGTGATCGGTGCTATCGGGGTGTTTGTGCTTGCGCAGGCAATGTTAAGACGCAAAACCATCAGGCAAACGGGCATTGACATCCTGCTGCTGTTAGGCGGTGCGGCGGTGGCAATTGCACCGCTGTACCTATGGATACTTGGCTGGGACGTGCAAATGGGCCTGCCTTATGCGTTTGTCTGGCAGACTCTGGGAAAGTTTCTGCCGGGCGGCCCGGAAGCCGGGCAGGCAGCCGCTGATTATATCAGTGAAAGCCGCGAACACGCACCGTTCTCCGAGCAATGGCCGAGGGTCCTGCGATACTACGCCCACCTCATGCTGCCGATAGCGCTGGTGCTGGGTGCGATCATCGCAAGAATCCTGCGTCTGGTCTGGCCGGCGCTCACGGCAAAAAAGCCGGAGGCAAAGAGCTACGATCGCTTCGTCCTGCTCTTTGGGGTCTGGTGGGTTCTCGATATGGCGTTTGTTTGGATCAGCCCGCGGTCATACGAGCAGTATTACCTGCCTCTAACCGCCTCGGCTGCAATGTTAGGCGGATACCTGGTGGCGATTTACTACGACAAAGCAAAAACCGCCATCTCGAGGCCAAAGTACGTGGCGATAGGCCTGCTTGGACTGCTGCTAATGATAATTATGTCGTGGCAGATATTCTTCGGGACAACAGTAAGCCCGCACAGCGGCACCACCTACGTTAACCGCGCGACAGGTGAGGTCGAAAGACGAAGAGGCTACTTGCAGAAATACAGGGAAATCTCTGACCGGCGAAAGGCAATTTTAATAGGCGAAGGCAAAGGCGGCTGGGAGCTTATCGGCGAGCATATCCGGGCCAATTCGCAGGCGACGGATAAGATCTATGTCTGGGGCTGGTATCCGGGGATATATGTCATCGCCCAGAGGCTGAGCCCGGCGCCGAAGGCATTTGAAGGGAATATGCACACACTCTCGCCGGAAGTTCTCTCCGAGAGAATCGATGAGATACTGACCTCGTTCGAGAAGGAACCGCCCAAATTCATCGTTGACAGTCTTAAACAACATTTCCCGTGGGACCGCCCGCCTCTGCAACTATGGCCGCAGACGCAAGGCGGATTTCTGCCGAATAACAAGCAGGCCGTAGAGGCGTACGAGACGGCCTATGCCAAGTTGCTTGAAGAAAAGGTCGAACCGGCTGAGGCCGAACGCTTTAAGGTAATGGGGGCATTTAGAGAATATGTCATGAGCAACTACAAGGTCGTTCAAGGCCAATTCAGCCGGCAGCATGTCCTCTTCGAGCGCAAATAAGTGTAGAAACGAGAGCTAACCGGCGAAGAAGTGCGGGAGAAAGTTGAGATAGTAAAGGAAAATAGGGTAACTGGCCCGCAAGCGGCAATGGATGAAGAGTTGAAAAAGCAGCAGGAGCTCTATGACGAAACCTGGCGAAAGGGGCTTGAAACAGGCAAGGAAGAACGTGGGAATCTGCAGACGAACCTGGAATTCCTGAGAACTGCCAATTTGCTAAAGCCAAACGACAGGATTTTGGAGATCGGGTGCGGTATCGGCAGTGTAGTATTCGAGCTGGGCAAGCAGGGATATGACACTACGGGCGTAGATATATCGCGCGAGGCAATTGCTTACGGTCTGAAGAAATACGGTGATATCCGGCTGGAAGTGCAGGCGGCGGAGACTCTGCCATACGAAAACGAATCTTTCGATGTTGTGTTGAGCTTTGATCTGTTCGAGCATATCGCCAGGGTGGATAAACATATAACCGAAGTCTCTCGTGTTCTTGGAGCCGGTGGTTATTACCTGTTTCAAACGCCGAACAAATACAGCAATGTGATTTTCGAGACGCTCCAACATCGGTCTCTTAAATGGCGGCGGGCCCATCCGTCACTGCACACGCCCCGACAGTTGCGGCGACGGCTGGCCGGGCACGGGTTCGAGGTGCGATTCGTTAAAATGAATCCGATAAATGAGTTTACGCTCGCTAAGATAAAGAAAAAGATGGGGCCGGTCAGCGTGGTCTTCAAGCATACAGATTTTCGCCGGCTGCCGCTTGTGCTTCAGACAAATTTGTACGTTGTTGCTCGAAAAATGCTCAGTAAGTAACTGAAGTTTTGCAAAAGCCCTGTAAGCAATGAAAATACTAATGCTTAATTATGAGTTTCCGCCGATTGGTGGCGGAGCCGCTAACGCCCATCGGTACCTCTTACAACAATACGCCGGTAGCAGCGACTTAAAGGTCGATGTTTTAACATCAGCCCCAAAGCCGGGTTTCTTTAAAGAAACCTTTACAGACAATATCACTATTTACAAAGTCGGCCTCCATAAAAAGGAACTGCATTTCTGGCGGAAGACAGAGGTAATCGAGTGGCTCTTCAAAGCCAGATTCCACTATCGCAAACTGCTGCGGGAAAATGATTATGATTTGGCCCACGCATTTTTTGGCTTCCCGACCGGCTGGCTGTGCTACCGAAGTGCAAACAAGCTGCCTTACATAATCTCGCTGCGCGGTTCCGACGTGCCTGGCAAAAACGTAAGGCTAAAACTCGATTATAAGATCCTCGCCCCCGTTTTCAGACGGATCTGGAAAAACGCCGCCGCTCTCGTGGCCTGCAGCCAGGGCTTGAAAGATCGCGCCTTGGACTTTCTGCCCTGCGCATCCATTGATGTCATACCTAACGGTGTTGACCTCGGGCGATTCGGGCCTGCCGAGACTCCAGAAAAATCGGAGACGCTCAGACTTCTGACGGTAGGCCGATTGTCGATCACAAAACGAGTGGATATGCTCATAGAAGCCGTCGAAATCCTGCACAAGGACGACCTCAATGTGCATTTGACCATACTCGGCAGCGGGGCGTTGGAACAGCAGCTAAGGCAGACTATATCGCAAAAGAACCTCGGCGACGTCGTTGAGATGACAGGCAGAATCGACCCGGAAGAAATGCCCCAGCTCTACCGCCAAAGCGATATTCTTGTGAGCGCAACCATGCAGGAAGGTATGAGCAATGCAATGCTTGAAGCGATGGCCTCCGGCCTGCCGATAATTACCACTCGCTGCGAGGGCACCGAAGAGTTAATAGCCGACAACGGCCTTGTGGCCGAAGATGCAAACGCCGAGGAAATCGCCAAAGCGATAAGAATATTAGCCGACGACCCGCAAGCTCGAAAACAAATGTCCATCGCAGCAAGAAGGCGAGCCGAGAAATTTAGTTGGCCAAATACGGCCAAGCAGTATATCCTAACATATCGACCGATTGCTTGCAGGAAGGATAACAGGCCTTGGAACTAACAAAACCATCCATTTGGCGCAGAATAAAGGCACGATTGCTCCTTATACTACCAATTAGGAAGTGTAACTACCTTGCCAATTTCAAATGTTTGGATGGTCGAATCAGAAAAATACTCTGCATCTGCGCAGCAGGGATAGGTGATACCATAATGGTAGCGCCGGCGCTAACTGCTTTGAAAGCAAAATTTCCAGATGCCTCCTTGGTCGTGTTAGGGCACTATAACCGTGGAGTGAACAAAATATGCCAGCTTATGCCTGCGGTTGATGAAACAATTGACATCGGCCTTGAAAACTATCAGTGGTCAACTGTGATTCTATTTATGTTCGGCCAATTCTGGAAACTTTTGTTCAGACTTAGAAAAAGAAGATTTGATCTAACTGTGGTGTTCATGCCCAACATCATCAGGAGGATTTTGCTGGCTAGTCTCGGATGTAAGTTCTATATTTATGGAACTATGATTGATGATTATCCGGGCACGTTGGCGTTTGAGTTGTTGCGTTTAGTGGGTGTCGGAAAGAAAAAGCAAGAACGTGTGTTTGATATACCTAAGCCAGCAAATGCAGATGAGATTTTGCCACCTGATTTGAAAAGGCCGGTTATATGTGTTCATCCATTTTGTGGGATGACATGGCGGGAGTGGAGTAAGTTCGGCGAGTTGCAGCAAAAACTGGTGGAGATGGGTAACAGCATCGTGGTCGTGGGCAGAAAGAAAGATTACGCACCTTCAGGGCCGGGACTCAATTTAGTAAACAAGCTTTCGGTAACAGAACTTTTTGGGGTGATAAGCCAGTGTGATATGTTAGTAACGGCCGATTCCGGGCCAATGCACATTGGCTTTGCTGTTGGTACACCTACAGTTGCTCTTTTCGGGCCAGTGAAGCCGGCGTTGCGTGTCCCAGTTTGGGGAAACAAGAAACACAAGATTATATACAAACCTTCCGTCGAATCAGAAACGATAAAGCGAGTAACAGAACGCAAAGAACTGGACAACATGACTATGCAGAAAATCTCAGTCAAAGAGGTTATGGACGCAACAAAGACCCTTTTAGCGAAAAAGTGGAAAATGTCATAAAATAAAGAGCAAATTAGCCGAATACTCCTCCCCGATAAGCTCGAATTATGATATTTCGTGATCTATTTAAGAAACGTAGATAATACTCTTCTTTGCTTTAGAATTTTCTGGGTATTCACTTTCTCTTTTTCAAGAGCCAAACGAATTGCATTACGATCAGGCGTTGTATCCACAAAATCTTGCGGAAAGCTAATGTTTCGGTTCTTGATATAGACAACTTTCATGCTGTTCTTAATACCAACAATATATTTGGAAAGTATTTCGGCCGAATTCTCAAAAACATGAGCCTTGTCTGTAAGATAGAGCAAATTCACACAAGCCCCGTGAACGACAGAAGGTATCGCCCCATGTATTCTGGATCCGATATATGTTTTTGCAGCAGAGTATATCTTAAATATTTCTCGATAGTCCGTTGAATAAAAAACGTATTCCTCGCCAAATAATTCTTCGGCTCTTTTCATTTCTCGATTATCATGAACGAGAACAAGCTTGGGGCTCGGAAACTGATGGAAAACATCCTGCATGAAGCGATCGTACCACTTAACAAATGTTCTAAGTTCCCTGTGATTACCCCTTGCCCTCTCCACCGTTCTTTTGGCGTAGTCTCTTAATTTCATTTTCTCAGGGACTGTATAATCTCGCCATCCCAATATATTGACGCTATCGCTAGTAGCCAACGGAGTTACGAAAAATGCAGGGTCTAAGATTAATGTAACATCACCGAATCCATATCCTTTCAGGGTTTCAAAAGCAAATTCATCTCTTACCATGCAAATTTCAACGAGATCTAACTTTGCCAACTTCCGCAACAAGTTTTTTTGTCTGAAATTCCAGATGCCACCCCTGCTGCCCACACCAATCAGTGCAATGGGAACCCTGTTTTTGAGACAGTATCTATAAATATACTCTGTTCTGTTAATCCATGCAGGGGTACCGGCAACGACAAAATAATCGCAATGCTTGACATTTAACTTAAGATCATTAGCAAAAGCACTTCGCACCCCATTGGCTCGGTTCCACCAGATCGTTCTAACGTCTGATTTGAGATTTAGAAGATTCAGAACGCCGTTGCGAATGAAGTCATCTCCGCAGTTCCAAAGAGAGGATGTGCTAATTAATATCGTCTTCATCTTTCATCCTTTTGGTCAACATGACGCGACCCATTTTATACAGGGCAACCGCACATTAAATTCAATCATTGTTGTTTAGGTATAAATGGGCAGCTTGCTAGTCCATTATTGGTCTCACAATTGCCGCAGCAACCTTTACGGCCCTTAATGCGTCCGATAATTAGCCGATTCAACTCCTAAGTGCAACTGAGTAGCCAAAATCAAGTTGAGTTGTTATACTCTCTCACTAGATTTTGGTTGCCTTCGTTAAAGAAACCAAAGTCTAATATATTTGAAATGGAAACAAAAGAAAACAAAAAATAGAATACTGTAAAACCTTTTGAGTGCATTTTGCTAATCATAGATGCGGTGAAAGGAAATAGATACATAGGCCTCGTCAATCATGGACACAAAGTACTTCAAGCTGGCAATACGAATACTTGTTACTTTCGGTTTACTGGCATTGGTGTTTAGTTATGTTGATCATCAGCAACTCTGGCAGACAGTCCGAGCGGCAAGAAGTGAGTATCTTGTTATTCTATGGGGGACATCGCTTGCTTTTTTTGCCCTACGGTCATTTAAGATGCACTTAATACTAAAACAGCAAGCGTTGGATATTGGCACCTTTACGCTCTTCAAAATCAGTGCAGTGACCTCGCTTTACAGTTTTGTATTGCCCGGTTTTATGAGTTCAGGCATCAAATGGTATATACTAAAAAAAACTACCGGAAAAGGCACAAACATCTTTAACGGGATGTTGTACAACCAGTTATCAGAACTTGTCATTATGCCCGCCTGCGCGCTACTCGTATTGATTATCACCAATCCCACGCCCCTTTTACTTCCTGGCACCAAGCATCTTTGGCTGTTGCCAGCGGTCTGCTCAATAATTCTAGTGCCGCTGATTGCAGTGACTCTATTTTTGCTAAGCTCACGAACCAGTGGGTATATCCTAAACGTTCTCAATTATATGATGACGTTGCTGCCCAATAAAATGCAGCGCAAAGGCAGGCAGGCACTACATGAGGCGACAATGCTCCAGGGTGCTGGCTGGCGATTTCATGTACTTATGGGCCTTCTTACTATTATAACACAGGTAGTGGGTACTATTATCGTGTATATATTCGCAGCAAAAGCAGCCAATATCAGCATACCACTAACGGTATATATCTGGTTGACTTCCGTTGTATTCATTCTCGGACGCATTCCAATCACCATCGCCAACCTGGGAGTGAGAGAGATGGCCTTGGTGAGCATACTGGCCGCCTATGGGGTAGGAAAGTTATCTGCATTACTCATGTCAATGATCGTGTTTTCCTCAGTTGTCCTGAGGGCAATTATTGGAGCAGGATTCGTGATTCACTGGTCGCTGACAAAAAAGGCTGAAAGGAGGCTTTGATGAATAGAGTAGTACGAAAGTTCCTGCGAGCATGTGGTCTCTACGACCCGGTCGTGGACCTCAAAAACTGGCTGGCCAGAACTCAGGCAGAGTATATGAGGTTTTATTCCCAGTTTGTTAATAGGGGTGACTTGTGCTTCGATGTCGGCGCCAATGTTGGACGAAGAACAAAAGTTCTTCTGGAGTTGAACGCTTCCGTGGTAGTTGTCGAGCCTCAAGAACACTGTATGAGTAAACTAAGGAAAAAATATGGGGGTAATAGCAATGTGGTCTTGGTTCAAAAAGCAGTCGGAAAAAAAGAAGGCCACGCTGAGATGATGCTTTGCGATTCATGCTCGCTTTCATCGCTGTCAAAAGACTGGATAGAAAGTGTCAAAGCCAGTGGTAGATACTCGGCGTGCAGTTGGAACAAAATCGTGACAGTACCTATGGTAACTCTGGATGATTTAATTTCTCAATACGGAAAGCCCGCGTTTATGAAAATAGATGTTGAGGGTTATGAGTACCAGGTCTTAAAAGGTCTATCGCAGCCAATCAAAGTTATCTGCTTTGAGTTCACCCCGGAATTCATGGACTCGGCCATAAAGTGCGTAGAACATCTTTCAAAAATTGGCCCAGCCAAATTCAACTACTGTCTCGATGACAAACCAACGAGTTTTGTTCTATCCAAGTGGTACACGTCCGAACAAATGCGTGAGGTCCTTGGATCTGTGTGCAGCAGAAGCACCGTCGGGGACATATATGTGAAATTTGACAATTAAGCAGGAAATCTACTCAGCTATAAACGAACCAGCCCCATAAACAAAACTTAAACGTGACACCGCCGCATCTGGTGCTTAACGCATGGAGAACTTCCGGCACAGGTCCACCACTTTGTCTCTGACCTCGCTGCTGAGGGGTTCATCTATCTGGTATTCACTATTTGTTATTACCCTTACTCCCTTTAATACCGCATCTATCAGCGCCGATATGCTGTTCATCTCCGCTGCACCCATTCCATTTTTTGTAACAATAGGCGTGCCCAATCTCAGGCCGCTGGTGACAGAAGCAGCCCTCTTATCGTAGGGTAAGCGGTTCATATTGACAATTATCCCGCACTGCTCGAGGCACTTTTGGGCCACGAGGCCGGTCAAACCACCGCCCAGATTACTCACGTTTAGCAGAACCATGTGGTTGTCCGTCCCGCCGGTGAGCACATCGTGGCCCAAACCCGCCAACGCGCAGGCAAGGCGCTGTGCATTGGCTATAATCTTGAACTGCCTGGCCCTGTATTCATCGCGAAGGGTCTCCTTGAAGAATACGGCCTTGGCCGCCACATTATTCAAATAAGGCGTTCCCTGCACCCCCGGAAACGTGGTCCTCTCAATGTGCTCTGCCAGGCTGAGCGTCTTGCCGCCGGCGTTTACCTTGCGGTCGAATTCTTTGCCCATCAGTATAAGGCCGCCTCTGGGGCCGCCGGGCTTGTAGGTGCTCGTCGTCGTGAAATGAGCGTAGTCAACCGGCGAAGGATGCGCACCAGCTATCACCAGCCCGGCTATATGCGAGATATCCGCCAGAAGATATGCGCCCACTTCGTCCGCAATCGCACGGAACTTCCCGAAATCTATCGTTCTCGAATATGCACTGGCGCCGCATATAATCAGCCTGGGCCTGACGCGCACGGCGGTATCGCGAATTGCGTCGTAGTCTAGGAGAAACGTCTTTTTATCGACGTAATAGTTCGCCACGTCGAAGAATTTACCGGTAAACGACACCGGCGCCCCGTGCGACAAATGCCCGCCCTGGTCCACGCCGAGGCTCAATATCTTATCGCCTCTGTCTAATATGGCGGTAAGAACGATCTGGTTTGCACCGGTCCCGGAATGCGGCTGGACATTTGCATATTGGGCGTCGAAGGCTTCTTTTGCCCTGCTGACGGCCAACGTCTCAATATCGTCCACGACCTCACAGCCCCCATGATATCGCGCCCCGACAAAGCCCTCGGTCGTTTTGTTCTGAACAACCGACCCGAGAGCCGCAAGAACCGCCCTCGAACACCTATTCTCGGCTGCGATAAGCTGCAAGCTGTTCTGCAGCCGGTCATACTCGGCCTTGAGCAGCTCATACACATCAAGGTCCGTCCGGCGAAGCGCATCTAATATACCTTTATGATACTCCTCGCAGCTTTGAAGTTTCTCGGGCCTTTTGTTTATAGCTTCGCCGGCTTCTTTATCGACCGCTCCGACGGTACTAAGCTTGCTGCCGTGCAACTCTTCGCCGCTGTGCTCGTCCAACAACATCCGCTATTCCTTGGAATACTTTCTTGCGTATGAGCAGTCTGTTTTGCCTTCTCCTACATCCGGTATTTCGGCAGTTTTGCCAACATCTTATGAATTTTGACTGCCTGGGCGGTCAAATAGCCGCAGGCGCGAACGGGCTAACTAAAGAAGTTCCTGATTACGTCATTGAGCGTTATGTAGAGGAACAACGCCAGCACAAGGACCAGGCCGGCCCGAATTAGAAAGCCCTGTGTACGCTCGCTTACCGCCGAGCCCTTGATCTTCTCGACCACAAGCAAAACTGCCAAACCTCCGTCAAGAGGCGGCAATGGCAGAAAGTTGAACACGGCAATGGCTGCATTTATAAGGCCGATAAGGAAAAGATACTCAATCCACATCTTCTCAGCTACAGTCTGGTAACTGACCGCAAGGATGCCGACCGGCCCCATAAGCTCTTTGGGGCTCACAAGACCACTAACAAGACGCTTTAACGTCAGGTAAGTCTGGGCAATCAGCGTAACAGTCTTCCTGCCTCCCATCACAACCGCGTCCACTGGACCCCTCGCTTTATAAAGCCTTTTGAGGGTCTCGAACTCAACTAACACCGCCGGGATCGGCTTGACGGTTATAGACTCCCGGCCGGTTCCAACATTCAGCGCAACGGCGCCGGCCGTCTCGTCATCGAGGCGATATTCTATCGTGATACGCTCATCCGGGTACTTGCTGATCTCCCTGACCACATCGTGGAAGCTCGATACGGCCGTCCCGTCAACAGCCGTTATCACGGCACCGCGGGGAATATCGAGCTTCGCCGGACCGGCTTCGCCAGCTATAGTCTTGGCGACAACCGCATGTCCGGCATCGAGCGCCAGCGCAACACCTATCAAAACCTTCTCACTACCCGCAGGTCGCTTCGGCGTAACCATAACCGTAACCGGCTCCTCGGCGCCATTGGCGTCGGTACGCAGAACCTCCATCCGCACTTCCTTGTCCTCGTACTCCTCAGTGAGCTTTCGCATTTCATTGTACGTCGGATTCGGCACATCACCAATCGCAAGAATAATATCCCCGCTCTCCAAGTCCGGATACGTGATATTCGGCTCTTGGGGCCTGCCGAAGATGCTCAGGATCCTGTTCTTGACTCGGTTCACAAGACCTCCTCTCCCCAGTCTATCAGGGACACCGCTGACAGTCGTCACCTGCAAACGCGGAACCATAGAATGGACATGGTAAAGCTCGGGTACGGAGTTACCCTCGGAGCCGCCCGCAATTGTCCATTCCATCTCGATCCGGCCCTCAACCAGCTCTGTTTCTCCGGTCTCGGTGGTTCGCTGCGCCGAGAGCTTGACAGTCGGCGCGTAAGTGCTCTCCACTATAGGGATCAGCTCCCAGTGCTTTTCAATTAGCTTGGCGTTGGCGGATTTGATCCGGTCGCCCGGGGCCAGGCCCGTTCTCGCCCGCAAATCGTTCACATCAGCTTCGTCAACGGGCTCGGCAACAGTCAAAGTCTGCGGCATCATGAAGCCAAAAGTCTTCAACGGCCTGTCGGGCCTTTGCTCTGCCACGAGCGTAAAATCCCTCTCAAGGCCATCCCGCTGTACTTTTAAGCTGACCTCCTCTCCCCGCCCGGACAGGGCAGCGGCGAGCATGATATCAGTAAAGTCAAGATTATTACTCTTGCCGTCAATCTCGATTATCTCGTCGCCCGCCTCCAGGCCCGCACGCGCAGCCGGGGAATTAGGCTCCACCACGCCGACAAGCGCTGGCGGCTGATTTATCCCGATAAGGAAAACGACCATAAAAATGATCACTGCGGCGATGACATTGAAAACGACGCCCGCCGATACAACTACCGCACGCGCACCAACTGGCTTGTTGGCAAAGGAACGCGGGTCATCGCTCGATTTGGCCGAGGCCGTATCCTCCTGACCAAGCATCTTGACGTACCCCCCGACAGGAATTAGCCCGATGCAGTACTCGGTGTCCCAGGCCTTGCCCCCGCCCCCGATAGTAAAGCTCAACAAACCCTCCTTCGTCCGGCGATTATCATCTTCGCCCTGGTCCGCCCGGCCAGCATCATCTTCGCTCTGGTCCGGCCGGCCGGCATCATCTTCGCTCTGGTCCGTTTCTTTTCCGGAGAAAAAAGCTGGCAGAATCCGAAGCCGAAGCCCGTCCTCAGTCCTTTGAAATCCCAACAAAGTAGGCGGAAAACCAATCGAAAATGCCTCTACCTTTATGCCCGACAGCTTGGCAAACACGAAATGCCCGAACTCGTGAACAAGGATCACCACCCCCAAGCCAAGCAAGACCAGCAGAACGTTGCCGAAAGTATCGATCTTCCGCACAATCAGATAAATAACAGCAGTTAGGACCACAGCCCAAAAAAACGCCTTCGGCCATTTACTCACTGAACTCTTTGGTTTCGCCATTAACTCGCCTCCAGGCTCAAAGCCCACACAAAACTACGTCGATTATGCGCTGCACGCCACACTCGTGACTTCTCTTCTTGCCCAGGCATCCGCCTCAAGCAGCTCTTCGAGAGAGACGCCGGTCTTAACATCGTGCTTGTTCAGGCAATGTTCTACAAGCTCAAGTATATTAACAAATTTGATCTTACCCGCCAAGAACTCTTCGACGGCGGCCTCATTGGCAGCGTTAAAAACGACCGCCGCGGCGCCGCCGACCCGCGCAACCTCATAGGCCAACGGCAGCGCGCGAAATACCTCCGGATTCGGCCTCTTGAAAGTAAGTTTGCCTATTTCCTCCAGCCGAGGGGCCCTGGCAATCCCCGCGACGCGGTCGGGATACGTCAGGGCATACTGGATCGGAAGGCACATATCCGGCCGGCCCAACTGCGCTATTAGCGAGGCATCCACAAATTCAACCAACGAATGAATTATCGACTCGGGATGTATCAGAACCTCGATCTTTTCCACCGGCACATCGAAAAGCCATCGGGCCTCGATAATCTCGAACGCCTTGTTCATCATCGTCGCCGAGTCAACGGTGATTTTGGGCCCCATATCCCAGACCGGATGGGCAAGGGCCTGGGCCAAAGTCACATTGCGAATATCGTCAATAGCCACCTCCCTGAACGGCCCGCCGGAGGCCGTTAGAATGATTTTGGCGACCTCTTTGGGCCGACCGGCCTGCATCGCCTGGAAAATCGCAGAATGCTCGCTATCGACGGGCAAAATCTCACCCCCGCTGGCCCGTGCCTCCTTGACAAGCAGCTCTCCGGCCATAACAAGCGGCTCTTTGTTCGCGATAGCAAGCCGTTTACCTCTTCGCGCAGCGGCAAGGACCGCAGGCAAACCAGCCGCCCCCACAACGGCCGTTAGAACAATATCAACCTCCGCAAGCTCGCCAATCGCCACGAGACTCTCCGGCCCGGCCAAGATTTCAACGTCCAGATCGGCGAGCAGCTCGGCAAGACGCTTCTGGTTATCCGCATCTGTGATGGCAACATACTTCGGCTTGAAGCGCCGGGCCTGCTCGGCCAGAAGCTCGACACTGCTGTGCGCGCTGAGCGCAAAAACCGAGTACCCGGACCCAAGCGCCTCGATTACACGCAGCGCATTGGTTCCAATCGACCCGGTCGAACCCAATATCGCTATACGTCTAACCATATACGCAACGCCCGTGCCCGCCCCGGCAAACAAGACCAATACTCACTTCCACCCGCACCAAAATCAACACTAACACTGATACTATGACATCCGCCGCCAAACTGTCAACAACCAATCTCGAAGTGAAACGCTCATCACCGCCAAATGGGACAGACTGCCGAATCCTGAAATGTCTCTAAGAGTCCCCGCAAGACCCCTGCCAAGTGGCAAACAGAAAGCCACCGCTTCGGCTAAATTCGACGGACATAACGCGTGGAAGAGTTCAGCCTTTCCCACAGGGACGCCGTGATTGAGAGACGCAGCAATTTTGCCGATAGTTGGGTGTCGGAAGAATTGGTGGAAAAATGCTTGCAGAGTCTGGTTTGTTTTGTATAATTAGGTTTATGAGCCAAAATTGCACAGTTTGTTGTTCATTTCGGGCCGGTCTTGGCCTTTGTGCGCTGCTCCTGCGCCGTTAGGCGCAGAAAAACTCTTACCACAAAAACCCATTGTACCTTCGTTTTTTGCCTTAAATTCATAGCATTTTGAGCCTGGTTGGGGCATAATTGGCCGCAATCAGGTGAGAATTTTGGAGAAAATGCAGATGTCTGAAGAAAAAGTTTTGATATTCGATACGACGTTACGCGACGGCGAGCAGTCGCCGGGCGCCTCGCTTTCGATAGCTGAGAAGTTAGAAATCGCCCAGCAGTTGGCGGTTTTGGGCGTCGATATTATCGAGGCGGGCTTTCCGGTTTCTTCGCCGGCCCAGTTCGAGGCCACCAAGCTCGTGGCTGAACGGGTCGAAGGGCCCGTTATCGCCGGGCTGGCGCGGGCCAGCGAAGGTGATATTGCCGCGGCGGGCAAGGCGATTGCCCCGGCCAAAAAGCAGCGTATCCACACTTTTATTGCGACTTCGCCGATCCACATGAAGCACAAACTCAAGAGGAAGCCGGCCGAGGTGCTCAAGATGGCCGTCCAGGCGGTCAAGTGCGCCAAGGGATTCGTGGATGATGTGGAATTCTCGCCGGAGGATGCGTGCCGCAGTGAAATGTCGTTTTTGATTGAGGTATTGGCGGCGGTAATCGAGGCCGGCGCCACTACGTTGAATATACCGGATACGGTCGGCTACGTGCTGCCTTACGAGTACGGCCGAATGATCGCACAGCTTAAATCCGACGTGCCCGGCACAGATAAGTGCATTATCAGCACCCACTGTCACAATGATCTTGGTATGGCGGTGGCAAATTCGCTTGCGGGCGTGCGCAACGGCGCCCGGCAGGTCGAGTGTACGGTGAATGGCTTGGGTGAGCGCGCGGGTAACGCGGCACTCGAAGAGGTGGTTATGGGAATCCGTACTCGGCCGGACTTCTTTGCGACGCAGAGCACCGGCGGACTATCCACGAACATAAAGACCAAAGAGATATATCGCACGAGCCAGTTGGTTTCGCAGTTGACGGGTTTTGTGATTCAGCCAAACAAGGCCGTGGTCGGCACCAACGCCTTTGCACATGAGGCGGGTGTGCACGTTGACGGCGTGCTGAAAGAGCGCACGACCTACGAGATTATGACGCCGGAGAGCATCGGCTTAGGCGGATCAAGGATGGTATTGGGCAGGCATACCGGTCGGCACGGGTTCGTGGACCGGTGCGCGCAGTTAGGCTTCAAGCTGTCCGAGCAGGAAATAGAGCACGCGTATCAGAGGTTCCTCGAAATTGCAGATAAGAAGAAGGAGGTGTTCGACGAGGACTTAGCCGCGATAATCAACGAGGAGATCCATGTCGTCGAGCAAATCTACGAGTTGGAGTATCTGCACGTTGCCAGCGGCACGGGGACGCTGCCGACCGCGAGCGTCAAGATTCGCACGAAGGACGAGACGCACCAGGCTGCGGCGTGCGGTGACGGGCCGGTCGATGCGGCGTACGAAGCGATAAGAGAAGCGACGGGCCTCTCGCCGAAGTTGGAGAACTATACGATCCGGGCGCTGACCGGAGGCAAAGAGGCGCTGGGCGAGGCGACGGTCAAAATCAGCGACGACGGCCGAAAGTTCATCGGACGCGGCATCTCGACCGACATCATCGAGGCCAGCGCCAAGGCATACGTCGATGCAATCAACAGGATGGTATCTGCACAAAACCAAGGTGAAGGACCCGGCGTGAAAGTGGAACTTTAACGAAAGAAAGCCGAAGCACGAAATAGTAACCACAAATACCCGCTTTCGCGGGCACAAGCTTCACAGATTTGATAGAGAGATGGGATTGCTTCGGCCCCCTGGGGGCCTCGCAATGACGTAGTGAAGGATAAGAACTATGGGAATGACGATTACGGAAAAGATATTGGCTAAGGCTGCCGGTAGAGAGAGCGTTAAGGCTGGGGAATTGGTCGATGCGGATATAGATGTTGTTATGTGTCACGATGTTACTACTCCGCCGGCTATTTCTATGCTTGTTGAAAAGCGGATCGATAAGGTATTCGACAGAGAGAAGATTATTGTTACGCCGGACCATTTCCAGCCCGCAAAGGACATCAAGAGCGCTGAGCTGCACAAGAGGCTGGACGAGTGGGCGAAGCGGCACGAGATAAAGTATTACTATAAGTTAGGCAGGGCGGGCGTGTGCCATGCGCTGCTGCCTGAGCAGGGTCATATTCGGCCGGGCGAAGTGATTGTCGGCGGCGATTCGCACACGTGCACGTATGGGGCGTTTGCAGCGTTCAGCACGGGTATCGGCTCGACGGATTTGGCGGCGGCGATTGCTACGGGCAAATTGTGGTTTAAGATCCCGGCTTCTATCAAGCTGGTTCTCAACGGCTCGCTTGGGCCCGGCGTTTACAGCAAAGACGTTATCCTTGCGATAATCGCGCGGATCGGGACCGATGGCGCGCTCTATCAGGCGATGGAGTTTGTCGGGCCTGCTTTGGGTGAGATGTCGGCCGAAGCGCGGATGACGATGACGAATATGACAATCGAGGCCGGTGCGAAAAACGGCATAATCGGGTTCGATGATGTGACGAAGCAGTATCTCGATGAGCATCTGACGGACAAGAAGGATTACACAGTTTACAAATCCGACAGTGACGCCGAGTACGCGGCGGTCGAGCAGTTCGACTGCTCGGCGATCGAGCCGATGGTTGCCCTGCCGCATCTGCCGAGCGGTGGGGTGCCTATCAGCGAATGTGCAGGCAAGGAGATGGACCAGGCCTATATCGGGAGCTGCACGAACGGGCGGATCGAAGATTTGCGGATAGCCGCGAAGATCCTCGAAGGAAAGGAAGTCGCCATTCGTACATTGATAGTGCCGGCTACACCGACAATATGGAAGCAGGCAAAGGATGAAAGCCTCTTCGATATATTCTACGCAGCGGGCTGCGTGATAGCGGCGCCGACCTGTGGGGCGTGCTTGGGCGGCTTTATGGGCGTCCTCGCCGCCGGCGAAAAGTGCATAAGCACCACAAACAGAAACTTCGTCGGCAGAATGGGACACCCGAAAAGCGAAGTCTATCTGGCAAGTCCGGCAACGGCAACGGCCAGCGCAATAGAAGGGAAATTGACCGACCCCAGAAAATATGTTTAATCGCGGATTACGCGGATTATTGTTTATTGGAAGAGAAGCTTATGTATGCGGTCAAGAATAGTTTGGTTCACGGAGGTATTACAGGCAACGTGATCGGGGCGGCAATGGAGGTGCACGGCAGATTGGGGCCTGGATTTCTTGAAAGCGTGTACGACGAAGCGCTGGCTGTAGAATTCGATTTGCAAAAAATAGGTTTTGAGAGGCAAAAGAAAATACCTGTTTTCTACAAAGACAAGCAGGTCAAGGAGTTTTATTGTGATTATTTGATTGAAGGGAAAGTTGTTGTTGAGATCAAGGCGATCAAGCAGATAACTGAAATCGAGAAGATACAAGTTATTAACTACCTCAAGGCAGGGGGATTTGAAGTGGGATTGCTGTTTAACTTCGGCGAAAAATCACTGGATTACAAGAGATTAGTAAATTCGAAGAATCGGAATCCGTGAAAATCCGCGTAATCCGCGATTAATAATTAAGGGAAGAAGATAATGGCTAAGGCACATGTTTACAATCGGGATCATATCAATACCGATGAGATAATACCGGCGCGGTATTTGAATACTGATGATGAGGCTGAATTGGCGAGGCATTGTTTGGAGGATTTGGACAAAGATTTTATCAGTAAAGTCAGCGAGGGTGACGTGATAGTGGCCGGGGAGGATTTTGGGTGCGGGTCGTCGCGGGAGCATGCGGTCTGGGCTATTCGCGGGGCGAAGGTGCAGACTGTTATTGCGAAGTCCTTTGCGCGGATATTCTATCGCAACGCGATCAATTGCGGTTTTTATCTGATTGAATCGGCCGAGGCGCTGGAGAAGATCAAGGACGGCGACGAGGTGGAGATCAATTACAAGGCCGGGGTGATTAGAAACAAGACAACCGGTATTGATATCAACTTTAAGGCGCTGCCGGACTTTGCGTTGGAGATTATCGAGGACGGCGGGTTGCTGGAGCACATAGTCAAAGGGATGTAACGAACCATGAGAATCGCACGAGATATTCTGTTTTTCGGTGTTTTGCTCAGTCTTGGCGGTATGGCGGCATCGGCCGATCCGAGTGTGCCTGATGTAGCGAGGATACGCAAGGGCGTGACTACCGGCTTTTCGAACGCAGGCTGGTGTTATGACCGGTACAAGGATCTTGAGCCGCTGAAGGCACATACGCAAATCACTGTGGCGGACATCAAGGGCCCGGCCGTTATCAAGCATATTCATACGACGCGCCATCAGCCCAAGGAGCTTATGTCCCGCGGAATCGTGCTTGAGATTTGGTTCGACGATGCTAACGAACCGGCGGTGATGTGCCCGCTGGCGGATTTCTTCGGTGATGGCTGCAGCGGCAAAGGTATGTACTTCAGCGCGAATCTTATTGAGTGTGCGCCGTGGAGCTATAACTGCTATTTTGCGATGCCGTTCAAATCGCGGGCCAAGGTTGACTACGCAACCGTTTATTACTGGTATCAGGATAAGCCCGGCAGCTACAAGCATGAGCCGCTGCGTCCGGCGGGCGAGCGAGCCAAAGACATGCTGTCTGTGCCGGCCGAGAAGAAAGCCGAAGGCAAGAAGTGATTTTGTCGGCCAACGTTAGTAAGGAGCAATGTTATGAACAGGCGTGATTTCTTGAAAGGTCTGGGCACAGGGGCGGCGATGCTGGCTTTGGGACAGAGTGCGCGGGCGCGGCGGACAGGCCCTGCGAACAGAGCGAGGAGAAGACCTAATTTTGTTTTCTTTTTGATAGATGATTTGGGATGGACTGATGTCGGTTGTTTCGGGAGCAGTTTCTATGAGACTCCCAATATCGATAAGCTGGCAAAGCAGGGGATGCGGTTTACGGATGCTTATGCAGCTTGTTCGGTGTGCTCTCCGACCCGGGCGAGTATTATGGCGGGCAAGTACCCGGCCAGGCTCGGGATAACGCAGTGGATCGGCGGGCCCAATCAGCCGACCGAATACGAGCACCAGATGGCGTTGGAGGAGTTGACGATAGCCGAAGCGCTGAAGGACAAAGGCTACGCGACGGCGTTTGTGGGTAAGTGGCATTTAGGCAGCAAGGATTATTATCCGCAGCACCAGGGGTTCGATATCAATATTGGTGGTGATTCTTCGGGTGCGCCGCCGACGTATTTTTATCCGTACAAGAGGGGCAACCGGGCTTTGAAGGAGATGCCGCCCGGCGGCGCCGAAGGTGAGTATCTGACGGACCGCCTGACGGATGAATCGCTCAAGTTCTTAGAGGCAAATAAGGACGGGCCGTTCTTGTTATACCTTTCGCACTATGCGGTGCATACGCCGATACAATCGAAGCAGGAGCTGACGGACAAGTACAAGGCCAAGGCCGAGAGAATGCCCGAGACAGATGGGCCGAGGTTTGTGCCGGTGTACGGGCGGTACAAGACCAGGCAGGTCCAGGACCACCCGGCTTATTCGGGGATGGTGCAGAGCGTGGATGAAAGCGTCGGTCGCGTGATAGCCAAGTTAGAAGAATTGGGCGTGGCGGATAATACGGTTGTGATATTCATGTCGGACAACGGGGGGCTCTCGACGGTGGCGCGGGAGGGGCCGACGAGCAATCTGCCGCTGCGGGCGGGCAAGGGCTGGCTGTACGAGGGCGGCATTCGCGAGCCGATGATTATCAAATGGCCGGGCGTTGTCAAGCCCGGCAACTTATGCAGTGAGCCGGTAACGAGCACGGATTTCTATCCGACGATGCTTGAGATGGCGGGTTTGCCGCTTAGGCCCAAGCAGCATGTTGACGGCGTGAGCCTGGTGCCGCTGCTCAAGGGCAAAGGCAAGTTGAAGCGCAAGGCGATATACTGGCATTATCCGCACTATCACGGCAGCGGCAATCGCCCCAGCGGCGCCGTGCGGGCCGGGGATTATAAATTGATAGAATGGTATGAAAATGGGGCCGTGGAACTGTATAATCTGCGGGACGATATCGGCGAAAAGCACGACTTGGCCAAGAAGATGCCGGAAAAGGCGGCCGAGCTTCGCTCAATGCTGCATCGATGGCGAAAACAAATGAAAGCAAAGATGCCCGCCTCCGCGCCGCGAGACGACTTTGACCTCTGGCAGGAGGCCTGGCGAGGGTAATATTCTGTGACGGCCTGACTGATGGCCGTCATTGCGAGGAGTCCCGACGCGTCGGGACCACGAAGCAATCTCGACTACTCGCAGGTTCGAGATTGCCACGCCCGCCTTTGGCGGGCTCGCAATGACAAATCCTCGGACATCTGTCACAGCACAGCAGGAACAATGACAATATTGGCAGTAAGGAGAATCGAGCGTGTATAAGGTTGCAGTGATACCCGGTGACGGGACGGGGCCGGAAGTTACGGTCGAAGCGGTGAAGGTGGTCAAGGCCGCGGCGGATAAGTTCGGGTTTAAGGTCGAGCTGACCGAGTTCGATTTCGGCGGTGAGAGGTATATGAAGACGGGCGAGACGCTGCCCGATAGCGCGATCGAGGAGCTTCGCAAATTCGATGCGATTCTGTTGGGCGCGATCGGGCATCCCGACGTTGCGCCGGGGATTCTGGAGAAAGGGATACTCTTAAAGGCCCGCTTTGCCCTGGATCAGTACATCAACCTTCGTCCGGTCAAGCTCTATCCGGGGGTCGATACACCGTTGAAGGACAAGGGGCCGGAGGATATCGATTTCGTTGTTGTTCGGGAGAACACCGGGGACCTTTATACGGGTACGGGCGGTTTTTCGATGAAGGGGACACCGCAGGAAGTGGCGGTGCAGTCGGCTGTGTATAACCGCTTCCAGGTGGATCGCTGCCTGAAATACGCATTTAAATATGCACGCAAGTACGGCAAGAAGGCGCGGGGCAGGGGCGATAAGAATACGTTGGCGCTTTGCGGCAAGACGAATGTGCTTACCTATATCTACGATTTGTGGGAACGCGCTTTCCATGAGATGGGCCGGGCCGAATATCCCGATATAGAAAGAGAATACTACCACGTTGATGCGACCTGTATGTGGATGGTCAAGAACCCGGAATGGTTCGACGTTATCGTTACAGGCAATATGTTCGGCGACATCATCACCGACCTCGGCGCGATGGTGCAGGGCGGTATGGGTATCGCGGC
>JAGMDR010000164.1 GCA_023128595.1 Planctomycetota bacterium
AAGGGCGGCAAGCACGTTGACGTATTTCACGTTCCTCGGGGCGGGTCGGGGCAGATTGTCCTTCTGGGCACGCCGAATTGCGGGAAGAGCTCCATCGTTGCGGCGCTGACGAACGCGAAAGTCAACGTCGCTGAATTTCCGTTTGCCACCGGTGCTCCGGTGCCGGGTATGATGAAGTATGAGGATGTTGCGATTCAATTAGTCGATATGCCGCCGATTACGGCCGAGTACAGCGCGCCGGGACAGGTCGGGACGTATCGCAACTGCGATTTGATTGCGATTGTGATAGACCTGTCGGGCAACGCCGCCGAGCAGATGGGCGTGTGCCTGGATTTTCTCGAATCGAAGAGCCTGCTGATAGACAGCGAGACGCCGGCTTATGATGGTCAGGGTAATGCTCTCGGCAAGAGGGCGTTTTACATCTGCACGAAATCGGACATCGGCCAAGCCGGTGGTATTGACGCCCTGAAGGAATCGTGCAGGCATCCGTTCGAGTTTGTTGAGGTCTCGGTCGAGACGCGAGCGTCGGTCGAGCAGCTTAGCCGTAAGTTCTTCGAGCTGCTGGATATAATACGCGTTTATGCCAAGCCTCCGGGTAAGCCGGCGGATATGACCGATCCTTTCACGCTGCCGGCCGGCTCAACGGTGATGGACCTGGCCCAGGCCATCCACCGACAATTGGCCGAAAAGCTCAGATTCGCAAGAATCTGGGGCACCGGCGTCTACGACGGCCAGAACGCCCAGCGAAGCCATATCCTGTGCGATAAGGATATTGTGGAATTGCATTTCTCGTGATTGGGGCTTACAATAATCCCTCTGACACAGGGTCGTGGTAGTCGGTTGCTTGTGATTCGGTGCATTGTCATTGCGAGGCCTGAAAGGCCGTGGCAATCTCCCGCATTCGAACGATGGAGATTGCTTCGCTTCGCTCGCAATGACAGCAGTCAATTGGACTGTAACTGAACACCAGCCTCGACAAAGGACACAAGGGTATTTCAAGTTTGAAAGGAATTATTATGAACGTGCGACGAATAGCTTTGTTGGCGGCGGTGGTTGGGATTCTTGTTGGAGTTTGTGTTCAAGGATGCAAGGCGCAGACGAAGCAGGAGGGCACGGCCGCTAAGGCCAAAAAGGCGGCAGGGCCGAAGAAGGATTATCCGATTGAGCCGGTGTCGTTCACGGCGGTTAAGCTTACCGATGAGTTCTGGGCGCCGCGGATCGAGACGAACCGCAAGGTCTCAATTCCTTATGCCTTCGGCAAGTGCGAAGAGAACGGAAGGATGGACAATTTTGCGATAGCGGGCGGATTGAAGAAGGGCGAGCACCGGGGCAATTATCCGTTCGACGATACGGACCCGTACAAGATTCTCGAGGGGGCGTCGTATTCATTGAGCGTTCGGCCGGATCCGAAGCTGGACAAATACTTAGATGATCTCATTGTCAAAATTGCAGCGGCGCAGGAGAATGATGGGTATCTCTTTACGTGCCGGACGAATCAGTCAAAGAAACTGATTAACTGGTACGGCAAAGAACGCTGGGCGAAATTGGGCGGCAGCCACGAGTTGTACAATATGGGTCATCTTTACGAGGCGGCGGTGGCGCACTACCGGGCGACGGGCAAGCGGACCCTGCTGGACGTTGCTGTCAAGAACGCAGATTTCTTGGATACGGTGTTCGGGCCCGGCAAAAACGAGACCGCGCCGGGGCATCAAATAATCGAGATGGCCCTGGCGAGGCTGTACCGGGTTACGGGCAACGAAAAATACCTCAAGCTCGCCAAGTTCTATCTTGATACGCGAGGACCCGGCGGCAACCCATATCGTCAGGCGCATCAGAGGGTGGTTGATCAAAGCGAGGCGGTCGGTCACGCGGTTCGGGCGTCGTATATGTACTGCGGGATGGCGGACGTGGCGGCGCTGACGGGCCAGGCGAGTTACCGCAAGGCGATAGAGAGGATTTGGGAGAACGTCGTCGGCAAAAAGCTGTATCTGACCGGCGGGATCGGGGCGACGGGCGCCGGAGAGGCGTTCGGCAAGAACTACGAGCTGCCCAACGAGACCGCCTACTGCGAGACCTGCGCGGCGATAGGCAACGTCATGTGGAACCACAGGATGTTCCTATCCAGCGGTCTGGCAAAGTACATCGACGTTCTGGAGAGGACGCTTTACAACGGCCTGATTTCCGGCGTATCGCTGGATGGCGACAGCTTTTTTTATCCGAATCCTTTGGCATCGCACGGCCAGCATAAGCGGAGCCCCTGGTTCGGCTGTGCGTGCTGCCCGGGGAATATGACGCGATTCGTTGCTTCCGTCCCCGGATACGTATATGCGAGGGCCGGCGACAAGCTGTACGTGAATCTATTTGTGGCCGGGTCTGGCACAGTCCCGATGAAGAATAACACGGTGCGGATCAGGCAGCAGACGCAGTATCCATGGGACGGTGCGGTAAAGTTGACGGTTGGGCCGGAGCGCCCGGGTAAGTTTACCGTTGCGGTCCGCGTTCCCGGCTGGGCGCGGGGTGAGCCGGTGCCGAGTGACTTGTATCGGTATATGAACGCAAATAACCAGAAAGCCACTTTGAAGGTCAACGGCAAGGTTATCGAGGCGGATATGGAAGGAGGGTTCGCGTGCATAGAGCGCAAGTGGGCCAACGGCGACGTTATCGAACTGGACCTGCCCATGGGTATCAGGCGGGTGTTGGCCCACGAAAATCTCGACGCGGATGCGGGCAGGGTCGCTCTGGAGCGGGGGCCGATTGTATATTGCGCCGAATGGCCCGACAACGGCGGGCACGTTCTTAACCTGGTTCTGGCCGATAACGCGAAGCTGAGGCCCGAGCGCCGGAAAGATTTGTTAGGCGGCGTAACGGTGGTTCGCAGCAAGGCGGTGGCGGTCAGTTACGGTGACGATGGGGAGTTGCTTGTGAAGAAGGAAAAGGATTTCACGGCGATTCCGTATTACGCCTGGGCCCATCGCGGGCCGGGCGAGATGGCGGTGTGGCTGGCGCGTGACGTAGCGGTGGCACAGGTTGCGACCAAGCCCGGGACGCTAAAGAACCCTTCGTTCGAGAAGGGCACTGGGAACAAACCTACCGGCTGGCAGGCGACGACGTATGGCGGCAGCGGCGAGTTTAAGTACGTCGAGGGCGGACGGACCGGGAACAAATGCGTGACGCTCTCTTCGGACAGCGGCGCGGATATCGGATGGCTGACGTCGGTAACGGTCAAGCCTCGTTCGCAGTACCGGCTGACCGGATGGATCAAGACCGAGAACATCGAGAGCGTCGGCGACCGGCAGGCCAAGGGCGCGCTGCTGAACCTGCACAATATTCAGCCTTTGCAGACTAAAGCGGTGACGGGGACGAAGGACTGGACGAAGGTCGAGCTTGTGTTCAATTCCGAGGCGCGTTCGGTAGTGGAGATAAACTGCCTGTTCGGCGGGTGGGGACTGTCAAAAGGCAAGGCGTGGTACGATGATTTGCAGCTCGAGCTGCTTTC
>JAGMDR010000165.1 GCA_023128595.1 Planctomycetota bacterium
AGAGCATCGCCCTGGAAGGCCATCGGTGCGGTCAAGATGTTCAAGGAGGATTCTTACGTTGGCGATCAGACGCCTGCGGTGCAATTGGCCGGTGGCGGGCCGGCCGGTATCGCCCAGGGCAAGCTGGCGCTGATTAAGGGCAAGAAGTATGTCGGTCGCGTAGTATTAGCCGGGAGCAGTCTGGCCAAAGTCAAGGTGTCTCTGGTTTGGGGACCGGGCGAGAATGACCGGCAGACTATAGCTATCGGGGCGCTCGCAGATGAATATGCAAAGACGCCTTTGGAGTTTACCTCAGGCGGTGCGACCGAGGACGGCCGGCTGGAGATCGTCGGGACGGGGAGCGGGACGTTTAATATCGGGACCGCTTCGCTTATGCCGGCGGACAATATCAATGGTATGCGGGCCGATACGCTCAAGCTGCTCAAAGAGCTGGACGCGCCGATTTATCGCTGGCCGGGCGGCAACTTTGTCAGCGGTTACGATTGGCGGGACGGCATCGGTGAGCGGGACAAGCGACCGCCGCGGAAGAATCCTGCGTGGCGCGGCGTCGAGCACAACGACTTCGGGATCGACGAGTTGATGGTCTTCTGCAGGGAGATCGGGACCGAGCCTTTGATAACGGTCAATTCCGGTTTCGGCGACGACCATTCGGCCGCCGAGGAGGTTGAGTACGTTGTCGGCTCAGCCGATACGCCGATGGGCAGGTGGCGTGCGGCCAACGGTCACCCCGAGCCTTACGAGGCCGAGTGGTGGTGCATCGGCAATGAGATGTACGGCGGGTGGCAGTTGGGAAGCATGAGTCTCAATCACTACGTCCAGAAGCACAATCTTTTCGCCAAGGCGATGCGCAGGGTCTATCCGGATATCAAGCTGATTGCGGTCGGCTCGGTGGGGTCGTGGTCGGAGGGGATGCTCAAGAGCTGCGCCGATTATATGGACGCTATCAGCGAGCATTTCTATATGAGAGAGAAAAAATCGACGCTCGAGCACGTGCGTCAGATCAGTGACGCGGTGCGCGGCAAGGTCGAAGCCCATGAGCGTTACCGCGACCAGATCGGCACGCTCAAGGGCAAGGACATCGACATTGCGCTCGATGAGTGGAACTTCTGGTACGGGCCGCATCTCTACGGTGAATTGGGGACGCGGTATTTTCATAAAGACGCTCTTGGCATCGCGGCCGGCTTGCAGGAGATGATTCGCAACAGCGATATTATGTTTATGGCGAACTACGCCCAGACGGTGAACGTCATCGGGTGCATCAAGACCTCGAAGACGGCGGCGGCCTTTGCCACGACAGGCCTGGCGCTGAAGCTCTACCGGCAGCACTTCGGGGTGATTCCGGTTGAGTTAGGCGGTGAAGCGTATCCGCTCGACGTTGCGGCGGCGTGGACGAGCGACCGCAAGGCCCTCACCATCGGGGTCATCAACGCGACGGAGCAAAAGCAGGACCTGCCGATTAAGATCAGAGGCGCCAATCTGAGCGGCAAGGGTCGGCTGTGGCTGATTGCGCATTCGGACCCGATGGCCTACAACGAGCCGGGCAAACAACCGAACGTGGTGATTGAGGAAAAGGCGGTTACCGGCATCTCTAACAAGCTGAGCGTGCCGCCGTTGAGTATAAACCTTTACAAGCTAACTGTTCGCCCAGAAGAGAAAGGATGAATAGACTTACCAATGCTTGGAATAAGGAGAGTAGAAATGAGCAGAGTACGCATTTCCGGTATCGTTTTCTTGACGGTTGTGATTGGGGCTGGCAGTTGCCTGGCGAGAGAGGCTTCGCAGCAGAGAGTTGTGGTCGATACCACCAATCGCAGTGCCCCGATTTGCGAATATGTCTATGGCCAATTTATCGAGCATCTTGGGCGGTGCATTGACGGGGGGATATGGGCGGAGATGCTCAAAGACCGCAAGTTCTATTATCCCGTGGGCGTCGGTAAATCGACGTGGAGGACGGTAGGCGACGCGGCGGCCGTGGTGATGCAAAAGGAGAATTCTTACGTCGGCGAGCAGACGCCGCAGGTGCGATTGGCCAAAGGAAAACCGCCGCGCGGTATAGGCCAGGGCAGGCTGGGACTGATTAAGGGCAAGGAATACACGGGGCGCATAGTCCTTGCGGGCAGTAACTCCGCTAAAGTTAAGGTTAGCTTGGTCTGGGGCGCGGGCGAAAACCAACGGCAGACGATCAGGATTAAGACGCTCAGCGCCGAATACAGGGCGCGGGCTTTGAAGTTTACCTCGGGTGGTGACAGCGAGGACGGTCGGCTGGAGATCGTCGGGACGGGGAGCGGGGCTTTTAGTATCGGGACGGTTTCGCTGATGCCGGCGGACAATATCGAGGGGATGCGGGCGGATACCTTCGCGCTCTTGAAGGAATTGAACTCGCCGATTTATCGCTGGCCCGGCGGCAACTTCGTTAGCGGGTACGACTGGCGGGATGGGGTCGGCGAGCGAGACAAGCGTCCGCCTCGCCCGAATCTCGCCTGGCCGAACCTGCTCGAATCCAACGACTTCGGCATCAACGAGTTTATGACTTTCTGCCGGCTGCTCGATACCGAGCCTTATATCGCGGTCAACAGCGGGTTTGGCGATGCACACTCGGCGGCCAAAGAGGTCGAATACGTCAACGCCTCGGCCGATACGCCGATGGGCAGGCTGCGGGCCGCCAACGGGCACGCCAAACCTTACAACGTCAAGTGGTGGGGCATCGGCAATGAGATGTACGGCAACTGGCAGTTGGGGTATATGAAGCTAAATCACTATGTGCAGAAGCATAACCGCTTTGCTATAGCGATGCGGAAGGTGGACCCATCGATAAGGATTGTCGGCGTCGGGTCGGCCGGGAACTGGTCGGAGGGGATGCTCAAGAGCTGCGCCGAATATATGGAGCTTATCAGTGAGCATTTTTACTGCGACAGGAAGAGGAAATCTTTGACCGAGTATGTCAGTCTGATACGCGACAACGTCCGCGGCAAGGTTACGGCGCATCGCGATTACCGCAAGCGATTGGGGTCGTTGGAGGGCAAAGACATCCGCATCGCTATAGACGAGTGGAACTACTGGTATGGAAGCCGGCATTACAATATGAAGGATGCTATGGGGATCGCGGCGGGTCTGCACGAGATGTTTCGCAGTAGTGACCTTGTGTTCATGGCCAACTATGCACAGACGGTCAACGTCATCGGGGCCATTAAGACGAGCAAGACAGCAGCGGCATTCGATACGACCGGCCTGGTGCTCAAGCTCTATCGCAATCGGTTCGGGCAGGTGCCGGTGGCGATAAGCGGGGCCGATCTTCCGTTAGATGTGGCCGCGGCGCTGAGCAGCGACGGTAAAACACTGACAATCGGCATTGTCAATCCCACCGAACGCAAACTTGAGCTTCCACTAAGAGTCAAGGGGGCGATGCTTACAACGGGCGGGGGGCGAAGGTGGCAAATAAGCGACCCGGACCCGATGGCGCATAATGAGCCGGGCAAGGAGCCGGGGGTAACGATTAAAGAGACCGTGTTTTCTGAAGGTGTGGTCAGGAATCTGGCGATACCACCGATTAGCGTGAGCATCTATAAGCTGCCGCTGGAATAGTTGGTTGCGAAGAATCGGGACGGCGGGTATAATACGTGGTGTCGTATGAATTGTGAGCAAGAGTAACTTCCGCGAAGGAGCTATCCGAATATGGAATGCAAGAAAGAAGAAAATCTGGCCCACTGCAACTGTACATATCCGGACTGTGACAAGAAGGGAATATGCTGCGAATGTATAAGCTATCACTTATCATTGAAGCAACTTCCAGGCTGCTGTTTTCCCGATGACGTCGAAAAAACTTTTGACCGCAGTTTCCGCGCCTTCGCAAAAGCGTGGGGATTGTAAAACCAATCTATCAAGGGCTGGAAAATAGACCACAAAACCCACTGATGGAAAAACACAGCACAAAAAAGGCCGAGCAAAAACAGGCCGGCCTTTGTGATAAACCTTGTACCTGCTCCCGTAAATTTACTTCGGCAGATTCTCCGGATCAAAAATCCCCTCAGGAAATTCGGGATCTGTATCAAGAAAGATCACAGCGTTGTTGCCCCCGATTCTTTTTGCATACCATTGTCCGGCATCTGTTTGTCCAAATTCAGTAACTTGTCGAATCCACGTCTTTTCCACGAAAACCCTGTCGGGATCAACTCCCTCAAGCCATGATTTATCCTTTTGCCAGGGTGCATTTCGTAAGTAATGCTCTTCAAACCTCTGACATATATAATCGCGTTGGGGATTGAGGTACCACAGCCTTTTGCAAGGTAGTGTCGCCGAGTCTTTGTGTACTTTCCCCTGCCAGAGACGTTGCAGACAAATCAACTTGTTTTGTTTTGAGTACTCGTTGTCAAGAACTGTAATCGGCGGCTCTCCAGGGACTCCGAGGCTCAGGTTGGATAGCGGCCAACCCCAACCGCCAAGTCCAAAAGCTCTATAATTCCTTTCGGGGTCATGCTGTGGAGGTTTAGAACTCCACCTTTTTGTTTTTAAATCGCGTGTGACCGTATAATGGTACTCGTTGTCATAGAGCATTATCAACCTGCAGCCGCTGTACTCGCTCTGGGTCCACCACTTAATCTGTGAATCAAAAGTATTTCCCATCTGAGCAGAGTATTTTGGCCAGTTATCAAGGTACTCCAGCCAATCAACAGGCTGGTAACTCTCGGATCTCTGAAGCCTTCCATCGGTATAAACTCGCGTGACTGCATCAATTACAACTGCGCCGATTCGCTCGATATTATTGTAGTGCGCTTGTACCACAATATATCGCGACGGCGCATTCTGGCGGTACGCCTTGTAAGTGTTGAATATCTCTTCGGCCTCCGGCTTCGTGCGGTCATCAATGACAACAGCCGACCTTGGTACGCCAAGTTCATAGATATCTGCCGGCCCGTCATCGGGATAATCAAAAATTATTTCACCGTTCACCATTACATTGCCATCAGGATCATACCCTCTAAGCTTCAAAGTCATAATCAAGTGGGTGTCGCTGTCTGCTACAAAGAGCCACTCCTCAATACCTACTTTTCTCGGAACTCTAACTTTATGTATTTCAACATTCCTACCGTTATATTCGTCGCTCTTACGCGTTACTTGAACTCCTTCGTTTTCACTCAGTTGCTCTACAGTTTTTTCCATCAGTTCCCAAGGCGAACCGGCTCCCAAAGCGAACTTTCTCTCCCCAAGGCTGAAAATAGTTACTTGCTCTGCGCCTGGGTCGTACGCGTACGCCACTTGCCTGCTATAATCATAGAAAGTCAGTTTGCCATTCTCTTCTTTGCTCGCTTCAACCTTTGACGTGAAAGAGTACCAAAATTGGGCTCGCTCTTCGTGGTCTCCTCGCCGCATCTGTAGAACAGCGTGTGCACACGGTATTTTTTTCATAGCTTCTATCATTCTTGCAAAGGCTGGCGTCTCCACATAAACTGGGCCAGTGAATTGATGGATGACGATAAGCACCGCGATTATTATCACCGCGGCGGCAGCCAATTTTGCTGTTGGTCTATTGAAAATCGCTCTGAAAACATTTGGCGGAGGGTCCGGTGATCTCTCCTGCTGTGATCTTTCCAGGTGCTCCAGAGCATCGCCAAGGATTCTCTTGTCTGCCTCTCCGCTCGTTCTAACGGATGACTCGCTAATCAGTTTTCTTATTCTATCTTCCGGTTTCATTTCTTCGTTCCTCGCTAAAAATCGACCCCAGCTTGTCCAGGCCATACCGATACCGGCTCTTGACCGTATTGACCGAGATTCTCAGTGACTTGGCAATTGCCCTGAACGTCTTGGTGCCTTGCAGGTGCAGCAGTATGGCCTCTCGCTGCTCGTACGGGAGCTGAGACATCGCGTGGCCAAGCTGCTGCAATTGCTCATTGCATATAATCAACCGCGCCGGCTCATCCGAGTCTGAGCCACCAGCTTCTGCCGGATCCAAGCCAACGCTTTGCAGATGTCTGGCCTTGTTGGTGTTGCGTGCACGATTGGCAACACAGGTCAGCAAATAACCTTTGAGACTCCCGGTTAGCCGAAACTTTTCTACTGTCTTAACGAATGTAACAAAAACATCATGTACGACATCTTCAGCAGTGCTCGTATCGTTTAACAGAGCAATCGCTAAAATGAGCAAATCTTTTTTGTGCTTTTCGTAGATACGGCCCAGAGCATCTCTGCTTCCACGTTTACAACGTAAAACAAGCAGCTTGTCTTCCATTGAGCCGGCCTAATCACTTCCAGAACAAACGTTTGTCACTAATATAACAATTTGGGTGCCTGTTTGGGTCTAAAGAAAAACAACTTTTTTGCCGGAATTCACTTTGTACACAAAATCCGTTCTGTCCCCAAAAGCGCATAAGAAAGGCCGAGCCCAAGAAGCCCGGCCTTGTTACAAATACCACTATGTTCTACGGTAACGAACCCTCAAGTTCGCGTAACTCTTCAGCGGTAACATCCAAGGCGCTTAAATCGCCGAAGATTACACGGTATTCGGAATCATTAATCTTCCAGCGGAGCAGGACCGCTTCGACATCGCCCGGCTCGACAGTCTCGCCGTAATAAGCCGGCTCCTTCTGATCCTGGACCAGGGTCATGTGGAGCAGCGCAATGGACTGCACCGGGCTAATCGTTTTCATCATTTCGGTGACGCGTTCGGTTTGGGTCATATCCTGATTCTTGTCCTTCATCATCTTGTCGGTCATAACGGACGTGATTTCCTGCATGAGGTCCATCATATTGGCTTTTTTGGGATAGCGGCCGGTGAGGTCGGCGAATGTTTTCAGACCTTCGATGGCGGCTTCTTCGGTTATCTCGGGCACCTTCATACCGTCTGTGGGAAGGGGCTCGAAATCCTCGGGTATGACCGGCACGAAGTCCTCTGCGACAACAGGCACATCCCATTCAAAATCATAAATAGTGCCCTTCATCCTCATCTGCTCGCCCATGGTCATATCCATCTCGGCGAGGACGGGCAGCCAGGTCTTGGCGTCCACCCACAGTGTGCACTTGATATCCTGGCCTATACCTGCGACCATTTTTGGATCGGTCGTCTGGAAGCCCTCGACTTCCACGCCCTCAACAACCGATCGACTAAGCTCGGTATATTCACAAGCCATCATCTGCTTTATCATTTCTCGCGGGTCGTTGTTTTGCTTTTTGGCCCTTTCGAGCAGATCATCGGTGAACTCCACGCGCATGTACCTCTTCTGTTCGGGCATCACCGTGAACATTGCCTTTTCGTCGGGGACAAGGTAGATCTGCTGGGTCATTTTTATGCCGGTATTGGGATCGGTCATGTCCATCTCCATTTTTATTCCACAGTCGTTGGAGATGATAATAGTGCCTTGCACATCCTGATTTACAGCCGGCGCGCCCGGCACCATAGACCCGCTCACCTTCATCTTCATCTTGTACATAAATGCCGGTGCCTTTTCGACTCTCGCCAGTACCTCTGAAAGGGCAACACTCACCGTTTTGTCAGGTAAAAACGGCAGGCCGACAAACACCGCGATTATTATCACCGCCGCAACGGCGAGTTTTATTGTTCTACTTCTCATGATATGCTCCAATAAAGGCGGTTTTGATGCTTGTCTTGATTGTCTTAGAGATCTACTGAAATTATTGGAGGTTTCCTGAGCGATCTCGTGCACCTCTGTGGGTATATCTTCGGTGCCGATGCTTTTTAGGATTTGTTCGAGTTTTTCGTCGTTCATTTTCTTGCCTCCCGTTAAGCCAAAACGGCCAGTTTATTCTTCAAGGTTGCCAGTGCCCTGGATACGTGCGACCTTGCCCCGGCCTTTGTGCAGCGCAGGCTCTCGGCAATGGTCTGGTAACCCTGCTGCTCCATATATCGCATCACGATTGCCCTGCCCTGCTTTAGAGGCAGTTTGCTAATCTCGCGGCGTATCAGTGCAGCTAACTCACTTCTGCCAAGCTCTTCGTCCGGGGCATTTTCGGCGCCGGCACCGGCGGTGCTGATATGTCCGTTTCTGCCGATCCTGTTTCGCCACGCCCGCGAGTTGGACGTCAGGGCAATTCTATAGACATACGCGCCTGCCTTTTCGCCTTTTAGCTTTTCGATATGCTGCCATATTCCTAATAAGGCATACTGCATCGCCTCGGTGAAAAGCTCCTTATCGCCGGCCAGCTTCCACAAAACCGACGTCAGAAATACCGAATAGCGGGCTCTTATCTTTTCAAATAGCTCCAATCGCTCGGACTGCTCCATTTAGCACACTCCAATTACTCGTAAATGTTAAAGCGAACATGTTCGGTTTCTATATATAGTAACAGCGGTGGGTGCGTTGTGTGCAAAAAATTCTTTGAAGAAATCGACCTGCGTCAGTGTTCGTGACGCCGAAACGGCTGTTTTAAGCCTCTCAGCTCTGATTTAGGCTGGTTTTGCCGCGTTTCCTCAACATGATGTGGAGGCCGAGAAGCCCTGAGAGGAGATAGCCCAGGGGTACGTATTGGAGAACAAGGTGTGTGCCGAAGCGCTCTGCTATGGGTACGAGGAGGAAGAAGACGACGCTTGCGAAGAGCCACGTTCCTCCGACGATCCAGCTCATTCGCTGTCCGAGGTTTGCACCTGGTGCGTATCTGGCCAGGGTGATGAGCAGTATGTAGGCCGCGAACGCGCAAAAGCCGGCGGCGAAGATTATCCATACCGCCCAGTTGTTATTTATCAGCAGCAGATAGGCCAGTGCGAAAGGCCCTGTGAGCAGGAATGCCAGAGTCGAGCAGAGCAGCTCGCCCTTTCGGTGTGCGACGGCGGCCCATACAAATGAGCCGAGGGCACCGCCCAGCCCGAACATCGTTGCCGAATATCCGCCAAAGGTCAGCTTGAAGCCAAGCTCTTCGAGTCGCGTCGGCAGGAGCAGTGCGATGAGGGTTGTGGAGACACCGGCGGGCATTGCCATAATCATTATCAGGCGAAAGGGCGGGCCGGTTTTTGTTGGGGCCGGCTGGCTCGCGCGGGCCGATGCCGGCTCCACGGCCAGGCGGATTCTCAGCAGAACAACCATCAAAACGCCTAAGACCGGGCAAAAAATCAGAAGGTACAGGCCGGGCAGGCCAAAGCGGGATACCAGCGCGGTCGAGACCACGCCGCCGCTTGCGAAACCGAGCAAGCCGCCCGTCATAAA
>JAGMDR010000166.1 GCA_023128595.1 Planctomycetota bacterium
AACCTCGCTTGTTTTGGGACTAGTCTCATAGTATATGTATGGGATACGCTGCTGATTGAATTCTATCAGGACTTTTATAGAGTCTATGGTGTCATGATTTAAAATTTTTTTGGACAACACCTTGGGAACGTGTGAAAGATCCGCAGGGAGAATATGCATATGGTGGTGTTCGATACAACTCCCGGCATAGTCACGATTTCCCATTGAGCCATGCTCAAATACGATAGATCCTTTCTTGTAAACCTTACGAAGCGTTTTTCTAATTTCATGGATAAAAAGTTCAAGTTCATCGATAATGTCTATATCAAAACATCCAGTATTGAGTACATGGTTTTTAGATACTATCAGTGAATACCCTTCAACGAACGAGCCGAGGCCAGGTATCCATTGGAAGCGGTCAGTCTGCTCTAGTAGAGTATCTTCTATTTCGCGGTCCTGTTTAGGTTTATTGACTACTTGGCACAACCTGCACACATTACATTCAGAATTTTGGGCTTCTAAAGATACCATTAGTCAGCTATTGCCTCCTCAATTGTATAACCTCCGCGAATCTTTTCAGCTACTTTGGAAAGCAACTGAGCGGATCGTTCACGCACTGACTTTACTTCAGGATTTGATCCTGGGTTCACGCTTTTAAAACGAGAATATATAAAGGTAATATCAGCAAAAAGCTGACCGATTACAGCCGCGTGTTTCAGGGATGGCTCGCAAGGGATTTCGATGAGGATCGTAGGCATCAAATGTGTAAATCGCTTATAATTAGCAGAAGCTAATATCACTTCTTCATCACCAAAGCATAGCCCTTCATGCTCTGTACTTATTGGGTCAATCATTGAAGAAACTAAGGGGCGCACCGTATCAGATCGCATATTCGTCCTCAATAAGAAAAATGCCATTTTGCTGTCACGGTTTCCCAAGATGCCTTCGATATTCATGTGAGAGTCACGAGGTAATCCGAAGAACCTTGAAATTAACAGATCATTTCCTTCCTTATTAACTCCTTCATTCCAAAATTGAACAAATTCGTCTGCGAGTAGAACAAGCTTCTCATCATTACACCCTAAATAAATCAGATTCCTGGGTTTTTGCTGCTGGTATAAAAAGATGTATTTGGCAATCAACGTTGGAAGGGAATTTGGTTCACCAATATCGAAAGCATTGATCGCAAGGTCTATATACCTCCAAAATGCTTCAACATCCATTCCTGCAACTCGCATGGGCGCGAGTAGAATTGGAGTTTTATTCCTGCCGTATCGACCTGCGACTTTATCAGGCAATGACTGAATTAAATTTCCATCACGTTGTCCGAGAGCAAGAAGGGGCCCTTCGTTACAAAACACAATCCTATGTGCTTTCCTTGGAGTGTACTCGTGTATTTTAACCGTTTCCTCGGTCACACTGCTTCGGGAGAATTCCATGAATAAAACGTTCTCCAGAGTAGCATCATCAGGAAGTAAAGAAAGCCGTTTGGGGGAATTGATAATTAGCCATGTCAGACGTCGATCGCTGTTACTGTTGTTAATAGAAGCTACGAAGTGATTAAATTGCTCATTTGCCCCAATTCCTGTTGTGACAAGATACTTCGGATAACCACCATTAAAACGCTGAGCGATGTATTCTGCTATTTGAGGGTCATTAAATCGCATGTAATTTTTAAAGTATCCTAATACATCCTCTCTGTATAGCTTTACAAAGGGATCGTTAGGAAATGCCGCTGGGTGCTTCTGGAACAGATCTGAAAATAATTCCTTATGCTCATTAGATACTGATACAGCATCGAAGAAACTAGGCTTGGCACTTATTCTGAAAAGATCTGGGAAGGGTTCCGGCATGTTAGGATCACTGCAAATATATAACCGGCTTTGTTTTTCCTCCTCAAGACATTTTTCAGCACTATTGTATAGTGTATCTCGAATAATCAAGTCACTAAACCCCAGATTTTTAAAATCATCCTTGATATGGTCAGGGGGTAATCGAAAAGCTTCAGCCAAATTGTTGATCAATCTCCTGATACTAAGAGAGTCTCTAATTGCTTTCCAAATAATCTGAGGATCAACGTTCTTATCCTTATGACACTTTAAGATATTATCAACAAATTCTGAAGGGTTAAAAGCATCCATCAATTACTCCTTACTCTAAAACATACCACAATGTCCAGGTATTCGTCGCACTCACAATTACTTTAAAACTGAGCACCCAATTTACTGTTTATAACACATAAGTCATACCACGATTATAACCTATTTGTGGCTCAATTAAAGGACGTTTTTGTGGTAAAGCTTGATTTGTGTTTGCGACACGGGTTCTCCTTTCAGATTCGCAAATCAGCTTTTGGAGTTACTCTTCCTGTTCTTACGTCATTTGGCTTTGTGGCCCATGAATCTTTTTTCCTTGTCGAGGACCTTGCCCACGAGGTTCTCGGTGTGTGATTGGGCGGCGTATTCGGTCATTTTTGCGAGGAGGTCGGGGTGTTCGGCTGCAATGTTGTTGAGTTCGCCGGGGTCCTTGCTGAGGTCGTAGAGCTCGAATGGCCGGTTTTTGCCGGGCCTTATGGCCTTGAAGGCGCCCGTTCGGACGGCCACCTGCGATCCATGCTCCCAGTAGAGAAATTTGTGGTTTTTCTGGTTGCGAGCGGCGGTTTTTTCGCCCAGAAGTGTTGGGACGATTGAGATTCCGTCGATGTTGTCCGGGGGTTTGGCTCCGGCCAATTCGGCGAGCGTGGGCATAACGTCGGGGAAGTACCACAAATGGTCGCTGACGCGGCCGGGTTTGATTTTGCCGGGCCAGCGGACAATCATCGGGATTCTCAGGCCGCCCTCATAGAGATTGCCCTTGCCGCCGCGGAATCGCACGCCTGTGTGGGGATTTAGGTTGGGGCCGAAGAAGCCGTGCGGGTACGGCGGCTCTTTGGGGCGCGGTTTTGAGGGGTCGCCGTTAAGAAAGTACGGCTGGCCGCCGTTGTCGCCCGAGACGAAGACGATGGTGTTCTCGTCTATCCCCAATTCCTTGAGCAGGGCCAGTATTTCGCCGACCTGCCGGTCAATCATTTTGACCATCGCGGCATAGACCTTGGCGTCGTTGGGCGTTCTCTGGCCGGCGGTCCACGGTTTGTCCTTGTAGTCCTGCCAGGCCGGATCGTCCTCCGGGATGCCCCAAAGGCCGTGCGGCGGGGTCCACGGGCAGTAGCAGAAGAAGGCCCTATCCCTATTCTCGCGAATGAACTTGATGGATTCTTCGAAGATCAGGTAGTGCGCATACTGCTTACCTTTGTAGTAGTCGCCTGTGTTGCCCTCCAGCGGCACTTTTTCGCTGTTTCGTATGAGATAGTTGGGGTAATATGAGTGTGCGTGGACCTGGTTATAATAGCCAAAGAACAGGTCGAAGCCGTGCATTTCGGGTACGCCGGTGGTGCCTCGGTCGCCGCAGCCCCACTTGCCGAACCCGCCGGTGGCGTAGCCGGCCTTTTTGAGGACCTCGCCGATAGTTACGTCCTCGGCTCGCATAGGCCAGTTCTGGCTGTTTCTGCGGACGGTTGTGTGGCCGGCGTGCAGGCCTGTCAGGAAGACGCCGCGTGTCGGCGCACAGACGGCCCCCCCTGCCAGTGCCTGGGTGAAGCGGATGCCCTCGGTCGCCATCCGGTCGATGTTCGGCGTTTTGAGATATTTGTTGCCCATGCAGGACAGCTCGAAGTAGCCGAGTTCATCGAGCATAATGTAAATGATATTGGGCTTGTTGGGCTTTTTCGCGCGGCCTCGGCGGGCATAAGCGCATCCGGGCACAGCAAAGGCTGCGGCGCCAAAGCCGGCGGCTTTTAGAAAATCGCGACGTTTCATAACGTTTCCACAGAGAATAACCAGTCAGAGCTTTTCTTGTTCGCACTTCTCGCCGTAATCTCAACCGGCTCGCTGATTATAATCTGCGGGCGCTGATATGCAACGGGTTTTCCGGCGGTAAGGGTATTGCAGGTAATGGCTGAGTCTGCGATCTCCGGCAAAGCCCCCCCGCCCCCCTGCTGCTGAGCGTCCGGGCTTATCTGCGGTCGAAGTAGTCAATGAGGGCGTACACATTGGTATTGAGCCTGAGCATTTCGTCCAGAAGAGCAGTGTAGGGGTTGTACTGATAGTCGATTATTCCCTTATTGGAGTCTCGGTTGGACGGGTCTGTGCTCTTGTCTTGGGGGTTGTTGTCTCTGAACTTGAACCAGTGCCAGCCGACGCAGGACTTCGATTCGAGCAGGCCGAGGGTGAAATTCTGATAGAACCTGGCCCGGTCGAGCTGTGTGGGGACGACCCATCCGGCGCCGGAGTTGTTGGGCAGACCCGAATCCTGACCCTTGGCGTAGAACTCGGTGATCATAAAGGGCCTGCCGGACTCGCGGCCCCACATTGCCATTTTCTGCGGATCCGGGCCCCAGGCGCCGTAATAGTTGATCGCTACGACATCGAGATACTTTCCGGCTGCGCTGAAAACCGCCGGCAGCCTCAGTGCCGCGCCGTGCAGCCTCGGTCCGAGACACAAATGGTTCGAATCATACTTACGAATGGCATTGGTGGTTATGCGGTAGTACGCATCGAGGGCGTATGCAAGAAAGGCCTGGCGGTCCGCGTCGGTTATGTCTTTGAGCGAGGCGCGTCTGCCTTTTCTATTGTCAAGCCACTGCTTAGCGGCCTCGCAGCCGTATCGCAGGTCTGGATTATCCACATTAAGCTGTAGAGACCTGTCGAGCATATCCGGGACGACGGGCAGCTCGTTGTCGGAGAAGTGGCCCAGGAGCCACCGGTCGTCTTTGGTTGCTGCGAGCTGCTTGGCGTAATCGTTGCAGAATTTCTCAAAGTCCGGATGAAATACCGGAATACATTTGTTGGGGTATCCGAGGTGGCCGGGCTCCTGCCAGACGAGCCTTTTGCTTCTGCCGAAGGAGCCCATAAAGTTCGAGGAGAGAGTGTACACAAGGCGATGCGGCGCTGCCCGCAAAAGCTGGGTGTCCGACCAGCCGCCGGTTCCGTTGAAGCGGTGGTCGCCGAGCAGCTTAGTGGTGAATTCGGCCCATTTTGCAGGCGAGCCAAACTTGTCCAGAGCGGGCTTTCGGCTGATTGTCGAGCGGCCTATGTTGACGCTGCAGAGGCCGACATTGATGAACAGATGGCCGTCCGGGTCAACGAGCCACCATCTGCCGGCTGTTTTCTTGGCGTAGAAAAAGCCTGTTGCAGCGGTTTTCCGGTCACCTCTGCCGCCGTATTTGCTTAATTTGACGTCCTTGGCCGCGGGCTTGAAGGCGTCGAGCAGCTCGATTGTGCGCGTATCACGAAGGGTCCAGGTTTTGTCTGTGGGCTTTCTCTTGACGGGGACCTTGATATACCTTTGGCTCGGAGTCTCGCTGGCGGCGGCGAGAAGCAAGGCGGCAAGTATACGGAGGAGAAACGCCTTGGACATCAACAGACCTTTCAGGAACGAGGCGTTTGAGTTAACTGAGGCGGACTTTTATAGGCCCTTTTGTCTTCTTATCGAATTTGAAGTCGCCTTTTATTTTGCCGGCGGTGATTTGGTATTCTCCGAAGAAGCCGCGGAAGCGAGTTTTGCCGGCGGCTGCAATGGTGGCATCGGTCTGCGTCCACCACTTGTCCTTGATAAGCGCCTTTAGCTGCTCGTAAGCGGGCTTGGGTGTCATATCAGTGCGGAGGAAGCCGGCCGGCGCCTGCTGCCAGGCGCCCTGGTCGGTGAAGTCCCACCAGGTGACGGCCTCGACGGCTGGGTGCGAAAAGAGGACGGTATAGAACTCTGTTACCTGCTCGGCCTGGCGCTTCTCACCATCGGGGGTGGTAAGCCAGCCCTTCTCTGACTTAGGGCCGGAAACCACCGTTGTCTCGGTGAAATGCAGGGGCACGCCAAATTTGGCGAAGCGGTCGCAGACTTCCCAGGCCCGGCGGGCGCCCCAGTAGGCCCCGTGCATGTGCGACTGGATGCCAATAACGTCATAGAGCGGTTTGCCACTGTCGCCGGCAAGCTCGGCGATGACTTTCTTCTCATAGTCCGAGTCGGTTCGATAGTCGTTGATGAGCAGTGTGGCGTTGGGATTTGCCTTGCGTGCGGCCTTGAACGCGGCGCGGACGTAGGCGGCGACGCCCATTTTGCGAATCGCCTCGGTCAGCTTAGGAGCGTTTTGCCTGGCGTGGTCACGGTCGTAATGGGTCGCCTCATTGACGACGTCCCAGATGTCGATACCACCCTTGAATCGTCGGACACAGCGCTCTATCCGCTTCAACTGGAGCTGCATCGCGGCTTGGGGGTCATCGGGGAGCCACTTCTGCTCGCCCCAGTTCCAGGCGAGGGGATGGCCCTTGGTGGTTATGTTGTGGGCCTTGCACCAGCGGACGATTTCGTCGGTGCGGGCATCGTCCGGCCTGCCCGCCTCGCGTTCGTAATTCCACCAGTAGAAAGGCAGAGTGGCGAAGTTGAGCATTGCGGCAAAGCGCTTCTCGTAGGCGGCGTTGTCTTGGGGCGTTTTGCAGCGGGCGAGCTTGAAGATGTTACATCCGAAGAGGAATTTGTGGCGTTTCTGGGCTATCTTGACGGGCAGACCCGCCTGGAGCTCTTTGCCGTCCGGGCCGACCAGCTTGAGCAGCGCATCGCCTTTGCGGTACTTCTCGATGCGGTCGCCGGCATTTGCAAGGATGCGTTGGCCCGATTCGCCCGCTCCGGCATCTCGCTGACGGGCATCGAGCAGGGACGTCGCCATTGCCGGCAAGGCTGTCCCAAGACCTGCGGCTTTTAGGAAATCGCGTCGATTCATAAGATATACCTTTCAAAACGGTCCGACGAGGTCGGTGTATTTTAGCATAAGTGATTTTGTTTGTCCCGTGTTGAACTTGACTACGACGATGCTGTTTTCGCCGATATCGATAAACTCTTTGACCCTTCCCAGGCCGAAAGATTCGTGCTGGACCAACTGGCCTGCGGTAAAGCGGGCACTGGGCGGGCCCCTGCCGGGCTGGTCTTGCTCGTGGTCCTCGTGGTCGTAGTCATCATCGTGGTCGGCCGGCTCTGTGAAGCTGCAGCCGAGCTCAAAGAGGAACCGCGAGGGTATTGTTCGCAGCAACTGGCCTCGGATGGTCCGGTATCGGGCGTAACTTATGTACAGGCCTGTTTTTGCACGGGTTATGCCCACGAAAAAAAGCCTGCGCTCCTCTTCAAGCTCGTCGGTGTCTTCGTAGGAGTTGGTCTTTTCGTGCGGCAGCAGGCCTTCTTCGACGCCGACGATGAAGACGTTCTCAAATTCGAGGCCCTTAGCGGCGTGGAGGGTCATCAGTGCGACCCGGCCGCTGGCTGGGTCGTAGGCGTCGGTGTCGCTAAAGAGGGATATTTGCTGGAGATAGTCAATCAGTGAGGGCTGCTCGGCCTGCCGGTCGTAATCTGCGGCGGCGTTTATCAGCTCGTTGACGTTTTCCAATGCATCCTTTCCCTGATCGGCGGCGGCACGGAGGGCTACGGCGAGTCCGGATTCTTCGAAGAGCCGCTCTGCAACAGGTCCCACCGGCCCGGCGGTATCCTTTTCGAAGCGGCGCAGTATATCGACGAAGGCGGCGAGCCTGGCTTTTGCGTTTTTGGAGAGGGAATCGATGCGTTCGGCGTGCTTGAGTGCCTCGAAAAGGCTGAGTTGATTGCGGGCGGCGTAGGCGCGGAGCCTGTCAATAGTGACTTTTCCTATGCCTCGGGCCGGCGTGTTGATGATTCGCAAGAGGGCGATTTCGTCATCAGGGTTGACAAGGACTTTCAGATAGGCGAGCAGGTCGCGGATTTCCTTCCTGTTGTAGAATTCCACGCCCCGCACCACCTGGTACACTATCTTGCTCCGGATAAATGCCTCTTCGAGCACCCTGCTCATAGAGTTGACGCGGTAGAAGACGGCTATATCGTTGAGAGAGGCGCCGGTGGCGGTCAATTCCTCTATATGGCGGACGACAGAGCCGGCCTCGGCAGCCTCGTCTTCTGAGGCGGTGATGACAACGTCCTTATCCTTTTGCCTGGTGGGCAGGAGCTTTTTTAGTTTGCGCTTGTGGTTGTGTCCAATCAAGCTGTCGGCGACGGTGAGGATATTAGGAGTGCTGCGGAAATTCTCTTCGAGCTTGACTATGGTGGCGTCGGGCCAATCGGTTTCAAAGGCCAGTATGTTGTGGATATCGGCCCCCCGCCAGCCATAGATAGATTGGTCGGGGTCGCCTGTGGCGCAGATATTGCCGTGCTGCGAGGCAAGGGCGCTGGCGATTCTGTACTGGGCGTGATTGGTGTCCTGATATTCGTCGATGAGCAGGAATTTGAAGCGATTTGAAAGCTCCGAGCACACATCGGGCCAGCTATCAAGCAGAAAGGCTGTTCGCAGCAGCAGGTCGTCGAAGTCGAGGCCGTTTCGCTCGTTGAGGATGAGCTGATAGCGCAGATATACTTTGGCCAGCGTTTTGGAGAAGAAATCGTCGGCGTAGTCCCGGAAGGACTCGGCATCCACGAGTTTGTTTTTGAGCGTGGAGATCGCGTCGAGCATTCTGGCCGGCGGGAAGTTAGTCGCATCAAGCTCGCAATCCTTGACTGCCTGCTTCATACATCGGGCCTGGTCGGAGGCGTCGTAGATGCTGAAGTTGGGCCTTACGCCGGCGCTGCCGGCATATCGGCGAAGTATGCGGACGCACAGCGAATGGAACGTGCTGATATGGGCGCCCCCTGAAGCGCCAAGAGCAGCGGCCCTCTGGCGCATTTCCTCTGCGGCCTTGTTGGTGAAAGTGATCGCGCAGATATTGTACGGCCGGACGCCTGAATCGACAAGCGCGGCGATGCGATGTGTGATGACGCGGGTTTTGCCGCTCCCGGGCCCGGCGAGCACGAGCAGCGGGCCTTCAATATGGAAAACAGCTCTCTTTTGTGAGGGGGTCAGTTGTTGCGAGAGAGTGTTGTCCATAACAGGTGCCGGCGGCGCGTATTATTTTGGTTGTTCGGACTGCTTTTGCAGCTTGTTGCTCTCCTGCTCCAATACCTTGAGAAGCTCGGGCCTTTCGACTTCCATCCTGCCGAGCAAAGCACTCTTGAGGTAAGGCGAGATCTGCCCGCTACTAAGGAAATCGACAAACGCAAGATACTTTAACAGGTTGAAGTCGGGTAAGTCAATCCTTTGTGAATCCAAATACGCCGCCTGGTAATGGTTGTAGATTTCTTCGGCGAGATTCTCTCTGCCGGAGGCCGCGCCGTCGTCGTGAATTGCGAATAAATAGTAGCTTTCGGTGAGAATCGCCATTATCTGCTCTTTTGTATTGGTTATGTCCGGGCTCTCGAGCTCTTCGAGCAAGCGCTTTCTTGCATAGGCCACAAGTGGAACCTCGAACTCAGGCAGGGGATAAAGCTCTCTCAATTGACTGTATATCTTTTGCGCGTATGGCTTATGGCCCGACTGATAGAAAGAAAGCAGGGCATTTTTGAGCATGTTGCGGTGACCATTTTTAAGGGTTTCGTAGGTGCCCCTTTCCTCGGCATCTTTATACTTCTGGATAATTTTCATAATGGTTTCATTATACGCCTCAAACATCCTAAGATCCGGCCGCAGATACACCTCCCTCAACATCTGCACCTGCGGGGCCTGTGAAGAATTCTCGGGAGATACCTGAAGCGGGACCTCGTGGATGAATATTTTTCCGTTGCGGAAGAGGTTCTGCAAGCTGTGAGCGACGATGCGGTCGGTGTTTGTCTCGTGAATGCTGATCTCGCCGTCCTGGTGTTTCGCTGCCGTTTCCAGGCCTTTGACCGCCCAATAGATTGCATGACAGTCGGCGTGGCGCCAATCCAGGGGCAGATGTCTGTTGGGGTCGGTCCAGTCGATTGGGCCATAAGTTTTGTTCAACCGGCGCATCAGGGCCGGGTCAAGTTTCCAGGTCCTGCGCAACTGGTAGGCCCTGGCCAGGACATCGAACTTCTTGAGGGCGGCGGTCCCCCGAAAGTCGTCTATGACTGCCGAGGCGGCAGGGGCAAACCTGCGGGCATCCTGCCTCAAAGCCAAATAACTGCTGACAAACTCCCCATCGTCCGCAAATGCCTTGTCGGCGGATTGAAGGGGTTTTATCAGCGGGGCCAGGTTCGGGTCGCCGGCGATTCGCCGCCAGACCTGCCTAAAGTCCGGCGCGTCTCTGTCATTCCACAAAGCCTGTCCCGCCTGAGCGAGCGCGTCGAAATACTGTTCATCCGCCTGGCCGAGCAACGGGCCCATGCCCAGAGACATCTGGAGCTTGTAGTACTTGTGGGCATCGTCCGATACGCTGCCAATTTTGTGCTGGAATATCCTGGCAAGCTCGTGATAGAGCTGGATATCCTTTGGATTCGAGACAATGCCCTTGTCGCGGAGGAGCTCGTAGCCATTTTTCACCCACTGCCACCGCTGGTCCGGCTGCGCTGCGGGAATGGTAACCGAGATATTGTACGCCATATTCCAGGCGTGGAAGACCCAGACAGAGGCGAACCGTGGCTGGAGGGTGGTTATCCATTCAGCGAGCTGGCGTGCATCGAAGAATTGGCCCTCGTCTTTAAGCTTGTCGGCCCGCATCCACAGCACGTCCACGACCAGGCCGCGAAAAGCGCCCATAGCGACCGTAGCGAACGCCAGCGAAGGCGGTGCATTTTCAAGGGGCTCGTTGATTACCAGCTCCATCTGCTCACGCTGGTCGTTTATGTAATCGAGCTGCAGGCCGGCGCCAATCAGCATGGCGGCGGCTATAGCGATGCAAACCGAGCAAATTGTTACGTCGCGCAAACGCATAATTCGAAGGACCAACAAACAGCGCTCGGCTGACGGACGCACACCGAGCGGCAGCCAGCGATTTTCAGACTACAATTCTTGCGATTTCTCTAAAACTGAAAATGATCAGGGCAAAGACCAACAGCAGCAGCGCTTTGATACAAACCATAAAGACAAGGACCCTGGCGACCAGCGACCAGCTCAACAATCGGCCGGGGACCAGGTATGTCGAGGGGTTAAACTTATCAAACTGCGGCAGAAGGCGAATCAGCCACTTGAGGCTGTAGGAATAGACGGCGGTGAGGCTCTCGCTGAGGTAGTCAAACGACTCGATAACAAAGCCGCTGACGCTTGCGGTAGAGAAAAGCGCGAGACAAAGCAATATAGCCACGGGAAAAGACAGGAAAGTTGAAGCCAGGGTGCCGAGGCAGGCCAGAAAAATCAGGCGAAAAAGGATCAACAGGACCGCCCTTATGAAATTGGCGGTAAAGGTATCGGCCTTATAGAGCACCTCAAGGCCATCCTCGAGCGGGAAGATTACGGAGGTAATGTTGAGAGGATCGTTAAAGAATAAAACAGCGAGATAGCCATCCTCCGCCGCCACCACGGCCGGGACTTCAAACTCGCGAAACTCTCGAACGGGGTCCTTTCGCTGGACCGGGTACATCGGGACACCGCCCTGCATACCATACTTGTACTGCCGGTAGTCACCGACGAGCCATCGGCTGTAAACCTGCGAGTCCGGAGGCGTAACCGAGACCTGGTATTTGAACCTTACGAAGAGAGAGCCGTTCGGGTCGCGGGGCCTGACATTCTCGAATTCCCAAATCAGCTCGTGACCGACGTCGGCGCTGCGCTTTGCAAGTTTTCTAAGGTTCGTAAGCTGGGCAACGATCTCTTTCGGCGACATGCCCGCATATATCTGCTCAATATCGCCGCTCTTTTGTAGTTTCTGTATGGCCTCAAAGACCTCTGTTGAAACGTCAACTTCGGGCGGGGCCAAAGCGTTGCGGGCGGTGAAGAACTCATTTTCCGCCTCAATGAGCTCAGAGTCGGCTGCTTTGGTAAAACGCGGCGTGTAAACGGCAATCGTGTATATTGCCGCCGAAAAAAGAATTAGCAGGCCCGTATTCAATAACATTACGCCGAGCAGCTTGCCCAGGAGAAATTGGAACCGGCGAATGGGCTTGGTGATGACGGTGTATATCTGCCTCTGCTCAATTTCGCTTGTGACGGTGTAAATCGAGACTATTATCGCCAGCAGACAGAGCAGCAGGCTGGTCAGTGAAAGGCCGTAGCTTACGAACGTCTGGAGCCTGCCTTTTAAGGTGTAGTCGCCGGTGGTTGAGAGAGCCATAACCGGCAGAAGAACAACGAGCAGGAGCACGAAAATGAGAGCGACCTTCATCCGCAGGGCCTGCTTTATAGTATTTGTAGCAACAGCCCATATACTACGCATCGCCTGAGTCTCCTGCATAGGGTTTGTCGGTTTGTCCAGGGTCTTCGGTTTTTGGTTGTGAGCGGCCTGCAAGCTCGTCGAGGACATCCTTTTTGACCAGCTTCTGCTCAGGGACGCTGGTTTCGACGGGTTTGGTTCCGGGCTTTGCATCTGCGACTACGGGCTGCGGCTGGGCGGGCTCGGCCAGTTTGCCGAGCAACCGCTCATCCGGTTTGGGTTCGGCAGTTTCGGCGGGGACAACCTTTTCGGTCGGCGCACGCTCAGCAGGGGGCCCTTGCGAGAGGGGGGTGGAGACGAGCTTATCGAGTATGTTTTCCGAAACGGTCTCGCGGGTGAGAAAATCGCCGATCTTAGTAGTGCTGACCGCCCCGCTTGTGCGCTGGGCCTGCCGCTGGGCGGCGACAACAGTATCTATGAAGAATGTCTCGAGCTTGTGCATCGGAGAAGAGACCACGCACTCGGCATTTTCCAGCCGGACTATCTGCTTTATCTTCTCGACTGCGCTGTCGCTTATAGCGTCGGTGGTGATTTGCCTCTTATGTGTCTGCTGGAGAAGGTCCTTGACCTGTCCCTTGGCCTGGATTTTTCCGCCGTAGAGGATTGCGATTCTATCGCATACGTCTTCGACGTCTGCGAGCAGATGGCTGCAGAGCAGGACCGTCTTGCCGCGTTTTGCGAGCTTGAGGACCAAGTCCTTTATCTGGCGTGTGCCGATAGGGTCGAGTCCGGTGGTCGGCTCATCCAGTATCAACAGGTCGGGGTCGTTTATGAGTGCCTGCGCGAGTCCGATTCTGCGCGCCATACCTTTTGAGAACGTCCCGACGGGCCTGTTGGCGACGGCTTTTAGGCCGACCATATCCAGCAGGGCCTCGATGCGCATCTTCCGCACCTGGCGATCCAGGCCGAATAGTCTGCCGTAAAAGTCCAGCGTCTCGCGCGCGGTAAGGTATCTGTAGAGATAAGATTCTTCCGGCAAAAAACCGATTCTGGCGCTGATCTTCGGGTCGGTCGCATCGCCGCCGAGGCATATCGCCTTGCCCTTTGTCGGATGAAGCAGACCCAGGAGCATCTTGAGTGCGGTGGTTTTGCCCGACCCGTTGGGCCCAAGCAGGCCGAAGACCTCATTGCGCTGAACCTGCAGATTCAGGTCGTCCACCGCATAGACCTTGGCGCGGCCCCACCAGTCGGAGAAAATCTTGGTCAAAGAGAATGTTTCAACGGCGTATTCCACAGGTCGTGCTTTGTAATTCGTGGTTCGTATTTCGATATAATCATCAGTAATCAACTACCGGTTTTTTCGTGGTCGAGCTCCTCGCCGTAACGGACGAGGCGCGCACTATTAAAGACAACCACCAACGATCCGGCAAAATGCAAAAAGGCGGCGTAAATGGTGGAGAGCCATCCCGCGGTCACTGCAGAGATACCGAGGATGATAAAGGCCATTCCGAAGCCGAGGTTCTGAGTAATCAGGCCCCTTGTCTTGCGCGACAGGCGAACAAGGAAAGGCAGCCTTTTCAAATCATCGCTCATCAGAGCGATGGAAGCCGAGTTCATAGCGACGTCACTGCCGGCGGCGCCCATAGCGATACCGAGGTCGCCGGCGGCCAGGGCCGGTGCATCGTTTATTCCGTCGCCGACGACTACGACGGTATGGCCGTCCTTCTTAATCTGCTCGACGATGGCCAGCTTGTCCTGGGGCAGGCACTGTGCCTTGAAATCGGTGCAGCCCAGTTCGGCCGCGACACGGTTGGCGACCTCGGTCCTGTCGCCGGTGAGTATGGTAATTCTCTTTACACCGATGTCGCGGAGCTCTTCGATGGCGTGCCGGGCTTCGGGCCTTGTCTTGTCCTGGAGACCGATCCAGCCGATACACTTCGAATCCTTCGCCACGTAAAGTGTGCTAAAGCCCTGCTCCTCGTGCAGGCCGGGGTCCGGGATATTGCTTACGCTGACGTTGCTCTCTTTGAGGAACGTGTCCCTGCCGACAATAATTTTGGCCGAATCGACCGTGGCGGTTACACCCTTACCGGGGGTTTCCTGGAAGTGCTCGGTTGCAGGCAAAGAGAGGTATGCCTCTTTTGCAACTTCGCGCAGGGCCCTCGCGGCGGGGTGCTTGCTCATCTGCTCAGCGGAGGCGGCGACTGCCAGCAATTCGCCCGGCTCAACGCCTTCGGCGGGCGTCAGCTTGGTTACGTACAGGCGACCGGTCGTGACGGTACCGGTCTTGTCGAAGACCATTGCCGTGATCTCACCGGCGACCTCAAGGTCGGCAACGTTCTTTATCAGGACGCCCAGCCTTGCCGAGGCGGAGATCGCCGCGACCATTGCCGTGGGCGTCGCCAAGATTAACGCACAGGGGCAGGAGATGACCAGTATGGCAATGGCCGTGTTGATGTTCTGCGTGAAGAACCAGATTATTGCGGCAATCATCAGAATTGTGGGCGTGTACCACTTGACGTAGCGGTCGATTATCCGCATTATCGGTATCTTTGTCCGCTCGGCCTGTATGATCAAGGACTGGACCTTGCCGAGGGTCGTATCTTTGCCGGCCTTGGTGACGGTAATATCCAGGACGCCAGTGAGGTTGCTGGTGCCGGCGAAGACCTGCATTCCGGGGACCTTGTCCGCGGGCAGCGATTCACCGGTTATCGTAGCCTCATTGACGGAGCTAAGTCCCTTAGCGACGTCGCCGTCGGCGGGTATGTTGTCGCCCGGACGGACGCGGATGAAATCTCCGGGCTTGAGATTGGCGACTTTGACCTCCGTCTCACTGCCGTCGCTGCCGATGAGATTCGCCCTGGTGGGTGTGAGCTTTATCAAGGATTCAATCGAGGCACGGGCGCCGAGGGCCGTTCGCGATTCGACGAGCTCGCTCAAGAGCATGAAGAATGCGATGGCGCCGGCGGCGGCATAATCTTCGTTGGCGAAGGCCGCAAGGATGGCCAGTGCCGCCAGCTCGTCCATGTGCATCTCTTTTCTGATGATACCCTTAATTGCGTGCAGGACAATGGGTGCGCCGAGCAGAATGGCGGCGGTTATCGCCAAAAACTCGGCCTGGAAACTGCCACTGCCGTACAGGAATCGCCGGCCAGCTATGCCACTGCTTATGAGGAGGATTCCGCCTGCCAGCGTCGCCCACAGGGCCATCTTCACGCGGATTTCTTTTGCGTGCGTATGTTCGGCGGCGATATCATCTTTGAAATGTAAATGCTCGTGAGCCATAATTTTGTGTCTCGGATTCAGTTGGAGTCTCGAGAGACCTCTATTTTTCTGCCGTCTCGGTTCCCGGCTTTTTCTTACGTTCTCGCTTAATTGTTGGGTCCCTGTTCATAAGGATTCTGATTTCCTCGCCCTCGGTCGGCTGGATAACGAACTTCTCGTCCACGTTACGAAGAACATCCTCAATGGCATCGCGATAGATACCCTGAATGACGAGGGCCGGTCGCTGGCGATACTCGGGCAGGAGGCTCTGGAAATAATCGGCATTTGCTTTGGCATTGGCCTCGACCTGCGTTCGATATGCTCTGGCCTTGAAGATCTTCTCCTGAGCGGTGCCGGACAGTCGTGACCACAACAATTCGGTGGTCTGTTCGTCGGCAGGAGGGTCGTGGAGAGCTGCAAATAGCTCCTCGGCAACCGGGCCGGCGGCTTCGTCGAGCGTGTTCCGGGCGTAGGTTCTGGCTTCGCTTATGGCTTTCTGGCTTTCCTGAGATGCCTTGTGGGCGGCCTGGAAGGCTTCGTCAACCTGTCGAGGCCAGGTAATGTCGGTTAGATATACGGAGACTACTTTGATACCGCAAACATTTTCTATCTCATCTTCTTCATCTTCATCTGTTTTAATACTTCTGAGCTTTTCCTCCAGGAGGCTTTTGACATCCTTGGGGATACTGTCCTGGCTCTTGATCGCTTCGTCAATGGTATAATTGACCATAGTGGTTACGACCGCATCTTCGAGGAGATTTTTCAAAAGCGGTGTTATACATTTTGTCATAAGATTGAAGTAAATGTCACCGGGTTTGAGGTCCTCAACAAAGACGTTCTTGAAGAACAGCTCGGGGTCGTCAATCTGGTAGGTTAGCTGCCACTTGGAGTGTACAATGTTGTAGTCGCTGCCCTTGGAGCCGGTTAAGGCATCACTATGTTTTTCACTGCAGGTAAGGCAATAGCCATCGGTGATCGGGTCCAGTGTTTCATTCCGGAGAGGTCTGGTTTTTCCCTGGCTCTCGTCAAGCAAATCCTGCTTGGACTGATAGTACCAGAATGAGCGAATAGGCAAGTCCACCTTTTTGCCCACGGGGATTTTGACAATTTCTTCTATCGGGTATGGGAATACCCAGTACGGCCAGGCTCTGGGCTTGAGGATCTTGTTTTTGCCGACGCCGCGAATCTTTCCAAACCGCAGGACAAGCGCCTGCTCATCCGAACCGACGGTTTCAAAACCCGACATGAGGAAAAGAGCGACCAGCGCAATCATTATTACTTTGAGAGTGATAAAACTGATTCTCAGCGCCTCGGGCAGGCTTTTCGCGGCTGCATCAAGCTCGGCAGCCGGAGATTTGTCCGGCGAGGCCGGCTGTAAATCATGGTTATTTTCGTGATAATGCTTGGTCATATCGCTGATGATCCCGGATAACTACTTCGGCTCATTTGGGTCGTTTGGATCTTTCGGAGTAAGCTGCGGCAGTTGTCTCAACAGTTTGAAAGGCTCCATATCGGCCTTTATGACTATGGTCGCTTTTTCGGCGAGTGTTGCCTTGACGGCCTCGATGTTTCGCAGGAACATTGCAAATTCGGGGTCTTCCTCGAGCATCTTGTAATACTTTGCAGCTTCTGCGTCACCGCGGCCTCGTATTGCCTTTGCCCTTGCCTCGGCAGCAGCAAGCAGCTCGGCACTTTTAAGCTCTGCATCCTTTTTTATTATGGCCGCCTCGGTCTGGCCCTGGCGGATTGTGGTTTCAGTCCTGCGTTGCCTTTCGGCTTTCATTCGGTCGAAGACATCCTTGGTGACATCCTTGCTGACCTTGAGCTGCTTTATGCCGAGGGCCTTGACTTCAATTCCATATTTTGTTCTGATAGGGTCTTTCAAGTCGGCGAGCATCTTTGTCTGAATCTCTTGAAACTTTATCTTATCCGAGTCACTGTTTACAAACTGGCCGAAGGAATACTGTCCGATAACGCCGCCCTGAGTATCGTCGATCTGGCTGAGCAGTGTCCTCTCGGCTCTCTGGACGGTCTCGAGGGCATTATGAAACTGGAGCGGGTCGGCAATTCTCCAGACGACGTATGTGTTGACTATAATCGGCACGTCCCCTTTGGTTGTTGTCTCCCCGACCTCGGCTTCAAGGACCCGCAGGCGTGAGTCAAACTTATAGACCTGCTGTATTGGAGGGGGCCATTTGAAGTACCAGCCCGGCTCGGTGATTTCGGCGACGGGCTTTTGGAATGTCATCAACAGGGCGGATTCAGTTTCCCTTACCTGAAACGAGGCAAAAGCAAGGGCCAAAACCACCAGTATCAGAACGACGAAGATTATGACGGCTATGTTTTTCATTTCTCGCTGGTCTCCTGCGACCCGGTAATGTCATACAAGGTCGGTATCAGTTGTTCCTGGAAATCGACTATAAAAACGAGTATGTCGTTAGGATCGGCAACAACGACATATTTTCTGATGTTTTTAAGTGCCTCTTCGAAGAGTATGAGCCTCTGCTGGCGTGTGTAGATATTTTTGGCAGCCCTGTATGCCTTTAGCTGGTCGGCAAAACGCGTTCCCGTTGCCCTGGCAAGTGTGGCTTTTTCAAAGGCATAACTTTGTGATTCTCTCAACTTGATAAAGATTTCTCCTCCGGCTTGAGCAAAGGCCTTATCCAGTCGGTTTGTAAGGTCGTTAACATCCTGCGGAGTGTTCTTTGTTCTGGCCTGCCGGTGCTTCTCGGCGAGAGTGTAAAGCTCGTTGGCATCTTTTACAGAGCCTGCAAGAGTGCTCAACTCTTTGTTTCGCTCGGTCTGGGCTTCAAGTATGAGTTTCTGTCTTTTCTGAACGGCGCCGACTACAGCCTGGTAATCCGGTGCAACTTCCACCGTGGGGTGAACACCCTGGAGGCCGAGGAATACGATTTCTACGCCCAGAGCGGCGCGGTCGGCGGCATTTTGAATGTTGGAGGTCAGGATCTTTTTGGCCTTTTCCCGACCGGCTCCAAAGAGACTCTCCTGAAGAATGTCTGCGCTACGATCCTGGTCGTTGACATCTATAGTGGCGCTGGCTGCAAACCTGGTGAGCTCCTGGTAGCAAATCGCCTCGAGCATTCTCTCCGATTCGTACACCTTGCGGACCTTCGTGCCTTCCCGTTCTTCTGTTTCGCCATAATTGTAGAGAAAAGAGTATAGACCCTTTTCCTTTACCCTGTACAGTACGGGGACATTGGCCTTGATGAGACTTACCGGGACGGCGCCTTCAGGCAGCTCGCGGCCGGTATATTCAGTTGCAACGAGCAGATCGTGCTCCTGTTCGTAGTGGTCCTCGCCCCACAACAAGTGCTTCTCCCGTATTATCTCGTCGGTGTCAGGGTCCCTCCTGGGTTCGTAGCCGATGTAAAGCTCCGAAATCTTTTTGGTCCGGTATTTGCGCGCTTTGTCAATGGGCCAGGGCCATTTGAAGGCCAGTCCTGGTCCAATGAGTTTTACCTGCCCGGCGCTGTTGAGGGGATTGCCGAAATGCTCTATGATCGCCTCTTCATCGGGCGCCACGACTACCACGCAGCTCAACAGATAGAGCGTAACACCGGCAAATACGACCAGAGGCACGATCGCCTTTTCGAGCAGCTTGTAGAACCAGGTTTGCGAGACCTTGAAACCGAACTGATAATCGATGGCGCCTGCGGCGCTGCGGAATACTCCGCCCGGCTCATTGATGGTCCCCAGGAGCCTGCTGTCAAAGGCGGCCCTGCTGTATTGGCCTTTTAGCCTCGGCCGGTATATGTCCAGAACGACGTTCAGCGCGGTTTCGGCGCCGAGGACGATTAGCAGGATAGGAACAACGAAGTTAAGCACCTTTACAACTATGAAGAATTGGAAGTTCGCCAGGGCCAGGCCCACCGCCAGGGCGAAGCACAGGACGGATATGCCAAGGAGAAAACTACCGCCGGCCCTCAACGGCTTCCAGTTTGGCTCGGCCGACATCCCTGTGGCGTAGCGAGAGATCAGGAAGCTGACAAACGCAACAGCGGTCATACAGACCGCACAGAGCAAAAAAGGCGTGCTTTGATTGGTCTGGGCGGCACCGGGGATGGGTTTTACCAGGTAGAGGTACAGACCAATACCTACCTCGTAGATGGCAATTGCTGCCGAAAAAATGGGTATGAACCATTTTTCGAGTATCTCGAGGCGGCGTGTGGCGGCGGCGAACAAGGCTGCACGCTCACCTTTGCCCTCGAAGATTGCGGAGGCCCGCTCATCCTTGGCCAATTCGCCTAAGTCGAGCTTTTCCTGCTCGGCCAGGGCACGTTGATGGAACTGAATTGCCAGAACCAGCCAGATCAAAACCGCCGAGAGACTGAGCCAGCTAATCGCAGAGACCGCGAACAGGCCGCTCCACCGCCCGAGAAAAAAGGCGACCCCAAAGAAGACCACGCTCAATATCAGAGACGCCCAGGCCACGTGCTCAGGGCGCTTCGACGATGTTGTCATTGCTTACCCCGGTTGTCCAGTGCGAACAAAAAACTCTCAAAACAGTATTTAATCAATATATGTGTAAGCCCTTTACAAGCTGCAAGTTGTGTACTATAACAACAAATGGTGTCTCTCGTACAGGGACAATTGCAAAAAACAGGTTCCTTAGTTCATCGGCAATCCGGAACGCCGGCAAGGCATCTCGGCTGACAGGGAGTGATTATGAAAGATGAATAAGTTATTTACGATAGCAAAAAACACTTTCATAGAAACACTCAGGAAGCCGGTGTATGCCATCATCATTATCGCCGCCCTGCTGCTGTTCTTCTTGAGCCCGTCCCTGGCGATGTACACAATGAGCGACGACAACAAACTCCTGCGAGAATTAGGATTATCTACGTTATTCCTTACCAGCTTGTTCGTTGCAATATTTTCGGCATCCGGCGCGGTGGCCGAGGAGCTGGAGAACAAGACGATTATGACGGTCCTGAGCAAGCCGGTCCAACGTCCGATATTTATCGTTGCAAAGTTCTTCGGCGTCGCCGCCGCGGTGGCCCTGGCGCACTATATCTGCACGATCGCCCTGCTGATGTCGATAAGGCACGGTGTGCTGGAGACGGCCGCCGATACACACGACTGGACCGTCCTGGGCGGCGCTGGTGTCGTGCTGGCGGCGGTTCTTCTGCTAAGTGCTTTTTTCAACTACGCTTATGACTGGAAGTTCACTTCGACGGCCATAGTCTTGACCGGCATATTCGCAACCTTTGGCTTAGTGTTCCTGTGCTTTATCGACAGGGACTGGAAATTCAACCCCCAGAACAACGGCATCAACACGGTGGATATTTACGGCTCGATACTGCTGCTCTTGGCGGCGACTATAATCGTGGCCCTGGCGGTGGCGCTCTCGGCGAGATTCAATGTAGTGGTAACGCTCTCGGCCTGTATCGGGATTTTCCTGCTGGGACTCGTGAGTGACCACTCATTTGCCAGATTCAAGGGCTACAGCGTGGAGAATCTGGAAACCGGCCAAGATGAGTACTTTGAGGCAGCTAATTTGCCGACCGACAGCGCCAGATATGACCTCGAAAACAAGGTCGGGCGGAGGTATTTGTGGGCAAGAGTGGCCCGGTGCGTCGTCCCGAATCTACAGGTTTTCTGGATAAGTGATGCCATTTACGAAGAAAAGCCGGTTCCCCCAATATACATTGCAATAGGCGCCTCCTACGCCCTGTGCTATACGGCCGGGATACTCGCACTGGCCATCGCCCTGTTCCAGCGCCGACAGGTGGGGTAATTCGTACCGCCTATTGCGTCCACGTTTCTCTGCGCATCACGCATCACGCAATACGGCCTTAATGACCGCTATCTCGTCGCAGTTTTCCTGCTTTGGGCAGCGGGCGCAGTCGCTCCAGACCTTCATCGGCAAGGCGTCTTTCTCGACCATCTCAAAGCCCAGTTTCTCAAAGAACTCCGGCTCAAGGGTAAGGGCGAAGACCCGCGGCACGTCAAGCCGGCCCGCCTGCTCGACAGCCGCAGCCACGAGCAGCCGCCCGATACCCTGTTCCTTATTCGCCTGGTCAACGGCGAGCGATTTTATCTCCGCCAAGTCAGCCCAGATAATCTCCAGCGCGCAGCAGCCCACGATAGCGCCATCGGCCTCGGCTACCGTGAAGGTCTGCAAGTTCTCGTAAATATCGGCCATAGAGCGAAACAGCATCCTGTCGCGCTCCGCATAAGAGCTGACCAGGCCGTGAATCGCCTCGACATCGGAGATTTTCGCATTTCGCAGTTTCATACGTAAGGAATTATAATTGATCGTGCGGGCTTTTCCAATAATCAATTATCAGCAGTATTGTCATCCCTGCGAAAGGGGGGGACAGGGCGAAGAAGCTGCTTATTGCCAGTTGGGGGGGTATCGAATGGCCCTGGGATTTATGCCGAAGCTGTGGCACAGTTTGTCTGTGAGTGCATACACCCTTTGGACCTGATATTCCGTTGGCATTGTGTTCGGGCTGTCGGCTACCGCTATAACACACATACGTATTGTCCGGCTTTGGGGCTGCCGAGGCCGGGCGGGCATGATCGGGAGTTGTCTTTGCCATTTCGCAGTGGGAAGGACTTGCCCATCGCCGCCGCCGAGCCCGTTGCAGACGACGAAGTGACAGTTGATATCCACTGCGCGGCTGAGCCCGTAGAGCGCGGCCAACTGTTCGATATTACCGGCCGTGCTTCCGCTGAAGTAAACCTCTATGCTATTCCAACCCTCGCCCTGCTGAGCTACTCCGGAGTGCACGGCATCTTTGATTGGAGGCAGGCCTACATAACTTGCGAGACTGAAAGGTCCGGCCACCGGAGGTCTGCCGCTCAGGGCCATTAGAACTGCTGTGCCGGCTGTCATTGAGACAAGCAGGGCGGCCAATACCTTCACGACTCTCGGCTGATTCGACATGGTCTCGCCCAGGTTAACATAGAAGATTTCGCATACTTAAAGTATATGAAGTATTCTTCGCACAACAAAATACCCGGGCAATGTTCCCACCGTCCGAAAACAAGGAAAATTAGCCCGAGTTTCCTACTTACATACGCCCTAATTTGGTAAGAAACGCAAGCAGGGACTCAGCACCGCAGAATACCTGGCCATTGCAGCGGCCAAAAGAAAAGGGCCAGCTATTTTCCAGCCAGCCCTGTATTGACTTCCATATTGGGTGTGATTCACGCGGATTACCAGCCCCAAGCCGAACTGCCAAAGGTGCTGTAGCTGGGCATTGAGAGGGTGGGATACGACCAAGAGTAGCTGTTCCAGTAGCTTGGGGTGCTCCTGCCATAGCTGGGCATCCGCCAAGAGTAAGTACTCGAATAACTCGGTGTGCGCCTTGTGCCTCTGGCTCCGGTGTAGGGATTTAGGTTCGGGTACGTGCTCCAGTTGTTCCAGAAGTTACCGTCTGAATTGGAACGATAATGAGGTCGAACGTAGGTTCCATTACTGCGATAGTAGCCGCGAACACGCACTGCAGCATCAGCCGGGACAACTAATCCACAAACAATTGCCAGAACCACCAGAATTGTAATTAACCGTTGTCGAGTAGACATAATATGGTCTCCTCATTTAGGTTTAGTTTGTATCCCTGTTTTCTCTTCTCTTTCGATTCGAAGAGTGTCACAATATTCAACCGTGTGAGGAAACTTCAATGCCCCTCACA